>DAOQRI010000028.1:0-13004 GCA_035355475.1 Rhodoferax sp.
GCTTCAATTACTGGTGCCGTCAGGTCGCGTAGGGGTATCGTCATCAGGTCATGCAGCGGCCCGGCTTCGGTCGTACCCTTGCCGCGTTTGAACGGTACACCACCGGCAGCGGCTTTGCGGATGTGGTCGCGGTAGTGCATATCCCCCCAATGCGGGCGGCGTTCTTCAACATACACGGCCCACACTTCACCCACGGTAAGGGCGTGAACAGCGTCCAATATTGCCTGCTGCTCCAGTGCTTTTGTCGCCGTGGCAAGCTCGGCAGCTTGGGCAGCTTCTTGGTGTCGTGGGTCTATGCCCTGCTCAGTCAATCCACGCAGGCGGTGCGCTTCCTTCTGGGCGTCATCAATCGATATTGCGGGCCACTCACCCAGCGCACGGGTGAACAGCTTTCCTTTGACTCTGGTTTCAAACTGCCAATGCTTGCCGCCTGCTTTGGTTATGCGTAGGCGTAGCCCTTTCTTTTCAGTATCCTTGATCAGGACGAACTGCAAGCCACCGGGGCAGGCTGCACGGTCCAGCAGGCCATGCGTTAGGGTGTGAGGGGATGTGTAGTTGATCTCAGCGTGCTTGCCTGGGCGTGCCATGTTTAGCCCTCCTTTTGCAGATTTACAGACTGTTTACAGACTGCAATTATCCATTGAAGGGCATATCGATCAACAAAGCCTTGGCTCGGCAATCGATGTTAAATATCGTAAGTTATTGATTTATATGAAAATATCAACTTCGATCAACGCTAGTGAATTCAATGGGGCTGCGACTCATAATCCTTTGGTCGAGTGTTCAAGTCACTCACGCCCTACCATTTACATGCAAATGGCCCGCAGTTCGTTAAAACTGCGGGCCATTTTTATTGAAGCGTGTGAAATGGCTTACTTCGAAGCTTCGCTAATGCATGTGCCAACGATCGTTCCCAGCACGGCGGAAACCACGAACCAAGTTGTTAGAAAAATTGCCATGATGATTTACGGTTATGGTTGCCTCCCCGTAATCAGTCAATGTGCATCTGTGGCGTTCGAACGCTCTGTATTTGATGCTCACCTGAAACAGATCGTATTGCACTTCACGGCTGTGTAAAGCGAGAATTACGCTTTGTAACACTCGTTTTTGAGCCACTGTTGTTTCAAGCCTACGTATTGAAGTGTGCGCCCGGCACCTTCCATGGCTCACGTTGCATGCAATCAGTGAGGCAAGTCCGGGTAATTCAGGCATCAAATCGGTCTCTAGCCCTCGTAGAATATACCTGAATAGCTATCATAGTTATAGCAACATTCGAATCACACTGTGTCAGACTGCTGCCGCGCTGCGAGGTGGTTGCGACATGTGGCGTTGATCACGCGCAGTTCGGCTAGTGTCTTGTCGATGTGGGCGCGCTTCTTTTCCAGCTCTGCAATTTCGGTATCGGTGCGCTCAATGACATAGCCGAGCTGCTGGGCGCGGCCTTCACCCTGGTCACCATATAGGTCGAGGTACCGTTTGATTTCGGCCAGAGGCGAGCCAATGGCTTTGGCCCGCAGGATCAGGGTCAGGCGAGCCCGGTCGCGGCGGGTGTAGACCCGCGCGCCGTTGATGCGCCGGGGCGAAATCAACCCCTTGTCTTCATAAAAGCGAAGAGCCCGCAGTGTGATGCCGTGTTCCCGACACAGCTCGGTGATGCCAAACAGTTCGGTCGTGGCTTCGTCGCGGTGCGAGTCCACAAACGCCTGCGCGTCGGTCAGGGTGTCAGCTTGTTTGTCCACGGCAGGAACGGGTTGGTCGACTCAGATGACGCGCTGCAGGCGCATGGCAACGCCCATGTCGCCTGAGACTTTGAGTTTGCCCGCCATGAAGCCGGTGGTGGGCTCCAGGTCGCCGGTCAGCAAGGCGGTCAGGTTTTCCAGGGTGATGCCTACGGTGCAGTCGGAGTCCACGTTGTCGTTGCTCACGCTGTTGGGGGTGGATGCGCCGTCAATGCGGATCACGCCATCGGCGCCGCAATCAAACTTCAGCGTGGCCGCCAGGCCGCTGTCAGCGCCCACTTTGGTACGGATGGCTTGGGTGCATTCTTCGAGGTTCATGGTCGTTTTCCTTGCAATAAGTGCGTGTGATACGGGGGTGGCCAACGCCTATGGCAGTGGTGGCCGGGTTCGGGTTGAATGCTAACAGTCGACTATTCCGCATACATCAGTGTAAACACCTATACGACATCTAGTTGACGTTAACGTAACCATCACTTCTAATGCGTGAAGTTCAAAGCAAGGAAATCTGCCCATGCCCGTCATCCGATCCAAGATCAAGCCCAAGTCGGACGCCTTCGCCGCCAATACCCAGCGCATGCAGGGTTTGCTGGCAGAAGTCCAGCGCCTCGAAGGCCTGGTGATTGCCGAGTCCGAGTCCAAGCGCGACAAGTTCGAAAAACGCAAGCAATTGCTACCGCGTGAACGTGTGGCCCGGTTGCTGGACCGCAGCACGCCGTTTCTGGAGTTGAGTCGCCTCGCCGGTCTGAACATGCACGATGACGACGGCAAGAAGTCCGTCATGGGCGGCGGCTCCATCGTCGGCATTGGCGTGGTGGCCGGCAAGCGCTGCATCATTTCTGCCAGCGACAGCGCGGTTAAAGGTGGCACGGTCGCGCCCATGGGTCTGAAAAAAGGCCTGCGCGTGCAGCAGATCGCGCAGGAGAACAAGCTTCCACTCATTTCTTTGGTGGAGAGCGGTGGTGCCAACCTGATGTACCAAAGCGAAATCTTCATCGAAGGCGGGCGCACCTTTGCCAACCAGGCGCGCATGTCGGCCATGGGTCTGCCGCAAATCGCGGTGGTGCATGGTTCGTCCACCGCAGGCGGCGCTTACCTGCCGGGTTTGTCGGACTATGTGATTCTGGTGCGCGGGCGCTCCAACATCTTTTTGGCGGGGCCACCCTTGGTCAAAGCGGCCATTGGTGAGGATTGCACCGAAGACGAGCTAGGCGGCGCCGAAACCCATGCGCAAGTCACGGGCCTTGGTGAGTACCTGTGCGAGGACGATGCCCACGCCATCGCCATGGCGCGTGAGGTGATGGACAAGCTGCGCTGGGACGTAGCCTCCGCAGATGGCGCCTATGCCGAGCCACTGTTTGACGAGCAGGAACTGATGGGCATCGTGCCCGCTGACGAGCGCGAGCCCTACGACGTGCGCGAGGTGATTGCCCGCCTGGTGGATGGCTCGGACTTTCTGGAGTTCAAGGCCGAATACGGTGCCGAGATGATGTGCGGCCACGCCCGCGTGCAGGGTAAGCTGGTGGGCATTCTCGGCAACAACGGGCCGATCCAGCCGACGGGTTCCACCAAGGCGGCGCAGTTCATCCAGTTGTGTGACCAGACCGGCACGCCGCTGGTGTTTTTGCAGAACACGACCGGCTACATGGTCGGCTCAGTCGCCGAGCGTGGCGGCGCCATCAAGCATGGTTCCAAGATGATTCAGGCGGTTGCCAACGCGCGGGTACCGAAGTTCACCTTCATACTGGGTGGCTCCTACGGAGCGGGCAACTACGGCATGTGCGGTCGCGGGTTTGATCCGCGCTTCATCTTCGCCTGGCCCACAGCGCGCACCGCGGTAATGGGTGGCGCGCAGGCGGCGAAAGTGATGGATATCGTCAACCGCGCCAAGATCGAGCGCATGGGCATGGAGGCCAATGAAGAAGCCCTGGCCGCCATGTCCGACGGCCTGCGACTGCGCCTCGACAAGGAATCTGCTGCGCTGTTTGGAACCGCACGCCTGTGGGACGACGGGATCATCGACCCGCGTGACACGCGCCGCGTGCTGGGCCTGTGCCTGGCGCTGGCCGCCGAGGCCGATGCGCGCACCCTGCACCCGAATACGTTTGGCGTTGCGCGCATGTGAACGTGCTGCACGCCTCATTCCACATTCCCCTTTTGCTCATGAGAACGCCATGAAATTCACCCCCGAACACACACAAATCTCCGACACGGTCCGCAAGTTTGTCGCCAATGAGATCAACCCGCATCTGCCCGAATGGGAAAAAGCGGGTCAGTTCCCGGCACACCAGTTGTTTAAAAAAATGGGCGACCTGGGCCTGTTGGGCATCAAGTACCCGACCGAATTTGGAGGCATGGGCTTGGACTTCAGCTACTCCATGGTGATGGCCGAGGCGCTGGGCGAATGCAAGGCCGGTGGCGTGCCCATGGCCATTGGCGTGCAGACGGACATGTGCACCCCTGCCTTGGCGCGCTTTGGCTCAGACGCCTTGCGCCACGAATTTCTGGCGCCGGCAATAGCCGGCGACATGGTGGGTTGCATCGGCGTGAGTGAGGCAGGTGGCGGCTCCGATGTGGCCGCCCTCAAAACGACTGCCAAAAAGGATGGCAGCGACTACATCATCAACGGCTCCAAAATGTGGATCACAAACGGTATGCAGGCCGACTGGTGCTGCCTGTTGGCCAATACCTCGGACGCCGCGCCGCACAAAAACAAGTCGCTCATCATGGTGCCGATGAACAGTCCTGGCATCACGCGCCAGAAAATCGAAAAAATCGGCATGCACTCCAGCGACACGGCGCAGCTGTTCTTTGACAACGTGCGGGTGCCGCAAAAGAATCTGATCGGCCAGGAAGGCATGGGCTTCATGCTGCAGATGCTGCAGTTCCAGGAAGAGCGCCTGTATGGCGCGGCCGGTTGCCTGCGCTCGCTCGACAGCCTGATCGACCAGACCATCGACTACACCCGCCAACGGCAGACCTTTGGCAAGCCCATCCTGCACAACCAGGTGGTGCACTTCCGCCTGGCCGAACTGCGCACCGAGGTGGAGGCCCTGCGTTCGCTTACCTACCGTGCGGTGGAATCCTACGTGAGCGGCAAGGATGTAACGCGCCTGGCATCCATGGCCAAGCTCAAGGCCGGACGGCTCTCACGAGAGGTCGCAGATTCATGTCTGCAGTACTGGGGTGGCATGGGCTTTACGGCAGACAACCCGATATCGCAGTCGTACCGCGATGGCAGGTTGATTTCCATTGGCGGTGGCGCCGACGAAGTCATGCTGGGCATCATCTGCAAGTATGAAGGTACATTGCCCGGCAAAGCATGACAGATTCAACGCCAAAAGTGCCTGTAGCCCACGCCGAGGCTACACAAGAAGCTACCAAAGTGATAGCAATTTCCATTACTCGCTCTTCTGGCGTGATGCATGTCACCTTAGATCGGCCCGACGCACGCAATGCCATGTCGCTGCAGATGGTGGCCGAGTTGCGCCAGGCGCTCAAGGACGCCGAGGCCACTGCGGGGCAGCCGGAGGCCGTGCGCGTGCTGGTGTTGCGCGGCGCGGGTGGTCATTTTTGCGCGGGTGCCGATTTGAAGGATATGGCCGGCGCGCGCATGCGTGCCATGCATTTGTCGGGCACGGGGGCACCGGACCCGATTGCGGAGGTCAATGCGGCGTTTGGCGAGCTGTGTGTAGCCTACGCGAGCACGCCACTGGCCGTGGTGGCTATTCTGGAAGGAACGGTCATGGGCGGCGGTTTTGGCCTGGCCTGCGTGGCCGATGTCGCCATAGCCAGTGAGACCGCCAATTTCCGATTGCCTGAGACTTCACTGGGCTTGGTGCCCGCGCAGATTGCCCCTTTCCTGGTCGAACGGCTCGGCTATTCGCAAGCCAAGCGGCTGGCTGTCACGGGTGGTCGGCTGGACGCCACAGCCGCGTTGCGACTGGGGCTGGTGCATGAAGTCGTCGCAAGCGGTGCCATCGGTACGTCACTCGATCAAGTGCTGGCCGATATTCTGGACTGTGCACCCGGCGCGCTCGCCGCTACCAAGGCACTGATGGCCCAAGCCCGATTGCGAGAGCCGCAAAATCTGGTGCAGTCCGCCGCAGCCATCTTTTCCCACGCCGCCCAGGGTCCTGAAGGCCTGGAGGGCATGACCGCCTTCATTCAAAAGCGCAAACCACAATGGGCGAAGCCATGACATTTTCAAAAATCCTCATAGCCAATCGCGGTGAGATTGCCTGCCGCGTGATCCGCACGGCGCGCAACCTGGGTTACCGTACCGCGGCCGTTTTCAGCGATGCGGATCGCGACGCGCCACACGTGGCCATGGCCGACGAGGCGGTCCATATTGGTGGCTCTCCGGCCACCGAATCGTATTTACGCTTTGATGCCATTCTGGACGCCGCGCGCAAAACGGGTGCCGATGCGGTCCACCCGGGCTACGGATTTCTGAGTGAAAACGCGGCCTTTGCGCAGGCCTGTGTCGATGCCGGGCTGGTCTTCATTGGCCCGCTGGCCAGCGCCATCACCGCTATGGGCGACAAGGCCCTGGCCAAGCGCCGCATGCTGGACGCGGGCGTGCCCTGCGCCCCAGGCTATCTGGGGGCGGATCAAAGCGATGCCGCTTTGACTGCCGAGGCTGAAAAACTGGGCTATCCGCTCCTGGTCAAGGCCGTGGCTGGTGGAGGCGGGCGCGGCATGCGTCTGGTGCGCGCCAGTACCGAACTGCAGCAGGGCATTGAAGGCGCGCGCCGTGAAGCGCACAGCGCGTTTGGCGACGGTACGCTGATGCTGGAGCGCTTGATCGACAATGGCCGCCATATCGAGATCCAGGTGTTTGCCGATGCACATGGCAATGCAGTTTATTTGGGCGAGCGTGATTGCACGGCCCAGCGCCGCCGCCAGAAGGTGATTGAGGAGGCGCCATCGCCCGTGGTGACAACCGCTATGCGAGAGGCGATGGGCAAGGACGCCGTGGCCGCTGCTTTGGCCGTGGGCTACCGGGGTGCCGGAACGGTGGAGTTCATCGTGGACGACAAGCTGCACCACTATTTTCTGGAGATGAATACGCGCTTGCAGGTGGAGCATCCGGTGACCGAAATGATCACCGGCTACGACCTGGTGGAGTGGCAACTGCGCGTTGCAGCGGGCGAGCCCTTGCCCGCACAGCAAGGCGACATCAACCTCAACGGACACGCCATTGAAGCCCGCCTGTATGTGGAAGACCCCTATACCGGCTTCACCCCGCAGACCGGTACCGTTTTGTGGTGGCAACCCGCGAACGCGATGCATCCGCAGGTGCCACAACCCGGCGTGGGCCATAGTGTTCGTGTGGACGATGGCATCGTGCAGGGCGGCGTGGTCTCGCCTTACTACGACCCTATGGTGGCAAAAATCATTGTGCATGGGCGTGACCGTGACGACGCCATTCGCCGCCTGCGCGCTGCCTTGGCCAACACGCCCTTGCTGGGCTTGAAGAACAACGGTCGTTTCTTGAGTGATCTGTTGGATCACCCCGCTTTCCGCAAGGCCGAGATGACCACGACGCTGATCGATCAGTGGCTGGAGCACGGCGAGCCCCTGTTGCAGGAATCAGTGCCGACCGATGACGTCTGGCGCGTGGCGGCGATGGCTATCGCCATGCGCAATGGTTGCAGCTGGCGTGCCAACAGCGTGGCTGCCTTTGACTTGCGGTTGCAGGCCGGCGAGACCGTTCGCAGCATCCGTGTGCAGCCGGATCGCCATGGTGGAGTAGCCCTGGGGCTGGACGGCGCTACGGTGCAAGCCAGCGTGCTTGGCTTTGGTGAAGGGAAACTCCGCTATGCGGTTGATGGCGTGGTGCGAAGTGCCATCGCAGTCTTTGCCGGTGCGCAGGTGCATCTGGCACTGGATGGCAACACGTTCGTGTTTTCCGAGGTATCTGCCTTCCCCGATGCCGATGCACTCAAAGATGCCAGCAAGGCGCGCTCTCCGGTAGCGGGCAAGGTGACCCAGGTTTTGGTGGCCAGTGGTACCGAAGTGCAATCGGGCCAGCAACTGGTGTGCGTGGAAGCCATGAAGATGGAAATGTGGCTGTGCGCAGAAGCCGCGGGCGTGGTGCAGGCGGTGTACGCCAAGGCGGGCGATCAGGTCGAGTCTGGGGCGCTGCTGGTGGAACTGGAATTATTGAAGAAGTAAAACTCTGCGGGACAGGCGTTTGTTCTGCCCGCAACTGACCAGAGGATTTGAAATGGAAAAAGCAATACTCACCTGTGCACTGACCGGCGTGCTGACCAACCCCAAGCAGCACCCCGTGCCGGTAACGCCGGCGCAAATGGCAGCCGAGGCGCGTGACGCGTTCAACGCGGGTGCATCCATCATGCATGTGCATATCCGCAACCAGGAGCCAGGCATGGGCCAGATGCCGTCATGGGACCCGGATGTGGCCGAAACGGTGGTCAATGCCATTCGCGACGCCTGCCCCGGCGTCATCATCAACCTGACCACGGGCGTAGTCGGCAAGGACATATCCGGCCCGCTGGATTGCATCCGCCGGGTCAAACCCGAGATTGCAGCCTGCAATGCGGGCAGCCTGAACTACCTCAAGATCAAGGAAGACGGCCAATGGGCATGGCCGCCCATGGTGTTTGACAACCCGGTGTCCAAAGTGCAGCAGTTTCTGGACGTGATGCAGGCGTGCGGCACCCACCCCGAGTTTGAATGCTTTGATGTGGGCATCGTGCGCTCCGTGGGCATGTTTATCAAGAACGGCATGCTGAAACCCGAAATGGGCCGGGCCGAATACAACCTGGTCATGGGCGTGGCATCGGGCATGCCCTGCGATGCAGACCTGCTGGCGCTGTTGCCTCAGTGGATGGCTCCTGAAAGCGTCTGGCAAGCCACGCTGATTGGCCGTGCTGAAATCTGGCCCGTCCACCAGAAGACGGCGGATCTGGGTGGCATGCTGCGCACCGGCCTGGAAGACACCTTTTATCTGCCCAATGGTGACCGCGCCAGCGGCAACGGTGCGTTGATTGCGGAATTGGCACGCTGCGCAGCCAACGCCGGCCGCGCAATCGCCAGCCCGCAGGAGGCGCGGGCCTTGTTGGGCCTGAAGGCATAAATCGATCCAAAAGCCTGTGCTATAATTTTTAGCTTAGCGGCTGTAGCTCAGTTGGATAGAGTACTTGGCTACGAACCAAGGGGTCGTGGGTTCAATTCCTGCCAGCCGCACCAAAAAGACAAGGCCTGTGACTGAAAAGTTACAGGCCTTTTTCTTATCCAGAATCTGTCAAACCCGATGGTGTTTCGGGCATTTTGCGCGCACTTCCATGAACAAGGCTTTTACAAAAGAGTCGGATGCCGACGGCGATGATGACGATTTGCAGTTGCCGCCCATTCCAGTGGGGGGCAAGAATTACATCACTCCCCAGGGGTTTGCGCGGCTGCGTAGCGAATGGCTGGACCTGATGGACAACGAGCGGCCCAAGATGGTCGAGGCAGTCTTTTGGGCCGCCAGCAATGGGGATCGTTCCGAAAACGGTGATTACCTGTACGGCAAGAAGCGGCTGCGCGAAATAGACCGCCGCATCCGCTTCCTGACCAAGCGCATGGAGATTGCCGAAATCGCCAACCCGTCGGTTCATTTCGGCAATGACCAGATCTTCTTTGGTGCCACCGTGACGTATGCGGACGAAGCGGGTGCGGAGCGTACAGTGACCATCACCGGGATCGATGAAGCCAACAGTGCCCAAGGTGAGGTTAGCTGGATTTCCCCGATTGCCCGCACGCTCCTGAAAGCCCGTACGGGCGACACACTCAAACTGGTCATGCCAGGCCGGGTGGAGGAAATTGAGGTGCTGGCGGTCAGCTACCCCGCACCGACGACCAGCTAAGCGGCTGCGGATACCTTGCGGCGGTCGGCACGCATCACAGGTGCTGTTCGGTTCAGATTACGTAGCGCCACCGCCAGGTGGTTGGTGTCGCGCACGCCAATCACAAACCGGAACTCAACGTCGCCCTGTGCGCCGTCGTGGCCCATGTCAATGTGTACGATGTCGGCTTCAGCTGAAGCCAATGCAGCAGCAACTTTTGCCAGCACACCTTTGCCATTCTTTGCAGTGACGATGATGCCGGCCTCAAAGGCACGCACCGGTTCGTCTGACCATTCCACGGTGATGAAGCGTTCGCTGTCTTTATGTTGCAGTTTCTTCGCCACCGGGCATTCATGGGTGTGAACCACCAGACCCTCACCGCGGCCAAGGTAACCCACGATGGCGTCGCCTGGAATGGCACGGCAACATTTTGCAAACTGTACCGAGGCGTTCTCACTGCCATCGAGCGTGATGGAGCCCTGAGTTGCAGACTCATGGGCGGTAAAGCGCTCGCGGGTCAGCAGCAGGGCGTCCGGGCGCTGACCGCTGTCGGCCAGAAGCAAAACCAGCCGTTTCGCGACGATATGGGCAATCCGTTTGCCAAGGCCAATGTCCGTAAGCAATTCCTGCCGCGTTCTGCTGCCGGTAAAACGCAATAACTTGTCCCAAATTGGGTCGTATGTGGAGTCATCATCGGGAAAGCGGTCAATTCCCTCCGCGCGCAAGGCTTGCGCCAACAGCTTTTCGCCCAATTCCTCGGACTCGGTGTGCGCCATGGTTTTCAGGTGATGGCGAATCTTGGACCGTGCACGGCCGGTTCGTACAAACCCCAGCCAAGCCGGGTTGGGTGTCGCGAGCGATTCGGTTACGACCTCCACCACATCACCATTTTTCAGCTCGGTGCGCAACGGAACCTGCTCGTCATTGATGCGGGCAGATACCGTCCGATCGCCGACGTTACTATGAATAGCGTATGCGAAGTCAACAATAGTGGCGCCACGGGGCATGGCCATGATCTGCCCCTTGGGGGTAAAGACATAGACCGCGTCGGGGAAAAGGTCCACTTTGACATGGTCCCAAAACTCGCCGGCATCACGGGTCTCGTCCTGGATGTCGAGCAAGGATTGCAACCACTTGGTGCCCAGTCGATCCGATGGTGCGTCATCCGGGTTGTTGACCTTGTACAGCCAATGCGCTGCCACTCCGGACTCGGCGACCACATGCATGGCATCCGTTCGCATCTGAAATTCCACATTCACGTTGGACGGTCCCACCAGTGTGGTGTGCAGGGACTGGTAGCCGTTGAGCTTGGCAATCGCGATGTGGTCTTTGAACTTGCCAGGCAGTGGTTTGTAAAGCTGGTGCAATACGCCCAACGTCGTGTAACAGTCAATAACACGCGGCAAAATAACCCTAAAACCGTATATGTCGGTAACTTGGGCGAAGCTCAGATGTTTGCTGTCCATCTTTTTGTAGATGGAATACAAGGTCTTCTCGCGCCCGGCAATGCGCGCACTGAGTCCGGCGGCAGCCAAGGCGGCCTCCATTTCCTTTTGCACCTTTTGGATCAGGTCCCGGCGTCGACTGCGTGCTTTTGCCACCGCCTTTGAAAGAATGGCATAGCGCCAGGGCCTCAGGTAGCGGAATGACAAATCCTGCAATTCGCGGTAGGTCTGGTTCAAACCCAGCCGGTGGGCGATGGGGGCATAGATGTCGATGGTTTCGGACGCAATCCGGCCCCATTTTGAGCGGGGCACGTCGCCCAGCGTGCGCATATTGTGCGAACGGTCCGCCAGTTTGATCAGGATGACGCGGACATCGCGTGCCATTGCCAGCAGCATTTTGCGGAATGATTCGGCCTGGTTTTCTTCCCGGGTGTTGAATTGCAATTTGTCCAGCTTGGTCAGGCCATCGACCAGTTCTGCAACCGGCGATCCAAAGCGCTCGATCAGTTCTGCTTTGGTGACGCCACAATCTTCCAGCGCGTCGTGCAGCAAAGCAGCCATCAGGGCTTGGGCGTCGATTTTCCACTCGGCACACTGGGCGGCCACCGCAATCGGGTGGGTGATGTAGGGTTCCCCGTTGTTGCGCAACTGGCCCAGATGGGCTTCGTCCGCAAAGCGGTAGGCCTGGCGAACTTTCTCTAGATCCTCGGGCGACAAATAGTCCAGTTTGGATGTCAGCCCCGCAAAGCTGGCGGCCGCCGCATTGACCGCTGCGGCATGGGCCGCCGCAGGCGGTGTTTGTGCACTTTTTTGATGCGTGTTGTTGATGTTGGTGGGGGTGCCCATGACTCAAATGTAGCGTGCTGAAAAAGCTTTCGACTCAGAGCCTGCCAAATGGGCAAAAAAAAGCACCGCTTGCGGTGCTTTTTTGGAGCGTATCCGATCAGAGCGGTACTTTTTTCAGCATTTCAATGCCGATTTTGCCTGCAGCGATTTCGCGCAGGGCGGTGACGCCAGCCTTGTTTTTGCTCTCGATCTTGGGCGTATGGCCCTGGTTCAGCATGCGTGCGCGGTAAGTGGCGGCCAGCACCAATTGAAAGCGGTTGGGGATCTGCAACAGGCAGTCTTCTACAGTAATACGGGCCATGGAATTCTCCGAAGGACTAGGGGATAAGCAACGCTTTGAATGTTTCGGCTCGGGCACGACGCTGCGCTGCAAATTTGAGCCGCTGGGAGTGAACAATGGCTTTCAAATCGAAAAGCGCACGGTCAAACAGCTCGTTGATTATAACGAAGTCGAATTTGTCCGCCTGGGCGACCTCGACAGCGGCGTTTTTCATGCGCACGTCGATAACCTCTGGCGCGTCTTCGCCACGGCGTTCCAGCCGTGAACGCAGCTCTTCCCAACTGGGAGGCAGGATGAAGATGGAAACGGCGTTGGCGAAGATGTTCTTGATCTGGAGGGCGCCCTGGTAGTCAATTTCCAGGATAACGTCGGCGCCCTGGGCCATGCGCTCTTCGATGGCCCGCTTGGAGGTGCCGTAGCGGAAGTTGTGCACATGGGCCCATTCGACAAAACCGTTGGCAGCGACCATGGCGTCGAACTCCTGCTCGGAGACAAAAAAGTACTCCCGTCCGTGTTTTTCCTGGCCCCGGGGCGGCCGGGTGGTGTGTGAGACCGAGGGCTGGACGTGGGAGTCCAGTTCCAGCAAGGCTTTGACGAGGCTGGATTTTCCGGCCCCACTGGGGGCGGCGACAACAAACAGGTTTCCGGGGTAGTCCATGGAAAGGAGGCTCTGGGGGCGGTTTGAGGATCGCCCTATTCTATGTTCTGCACTTGTTCACGCATTTGCTCGATCAGGACCCTCATGTCCACCGAGATATGGGTCAATTCCAGCGCCGCCGACTTGGAGCCCAGGGTGTTGGCCTCGCGGTGCAGTTCCTGGATCAGGAAGTCCAGCCGCTTG
>DAOQRI010000029.1:0-12943 GCA_035355475.1 Rhodoferax sp.
GGTGATTGACCACGGAAGCGACCGTATATCGGCGACCGGCCCGGGAATTGGCCAGCGCAACTGTGGCTTCTTCGAAGACTTCTGCAACCCACTGCATCTGAGGAGACAGATTGGACCCAACGCGTTGGCTCTCTAGATGACTGGGCATGGGGACGGGACCACCCAAGCCCACCATGGAAAAGAGCGTGGAGCAGGCGTTCCAGATGTCGTCCGTCTTCGTGGTGATGTAATGCAGATCACTCTTGTTGAGCAACTCAAATGAAAGGGTTGCGATACCGGCGAGGTCTCGTCGGTTGCATCCTTGCAAAGCGATCTGGCCTGCAGCCGAGATAAGCCGGGCCACCGACGCACTTTGGTGCAACCCTTGGAGGCCAAGCTTGGATTTTCCGAACTTGGCACCACTCAAAAGATCACCCACCACTTTGAGGCCAGGGTTGGTTGATACAGCTTCCACGAGTTGATTGGCTGCCGTCAATGGAAGTGGCCTGCTCAGCAGAAATGTGCTATCGATGTGGCGCTCCGTTCCTTGCGCTGGGATGTCTGGCAAAGCAGGCCTCAGATCCACAATGATCAGTCCGAGCTGTACATCAATCCATGCCATTGCCCCCTTGGGGCGCTGTCCAGAAGAAAAAGGGATCAGTGATGCAATGTGCAAGGGAAGACCTGTGCAGAATGCAATTTGGATGGCGAGTGCGTCGGAATCGCCTTTTTCAGAAAGTTGGCGCAAACCGTCCAGCGCAATGCGTGCATCACTCAGTGACAGTGCCGAGTGAGCCCCGGCTGCCTGGCGTTCTTTGGCGCGCAAAGAACTCAGGCTTGCCGAGATTGCAGACATCGCAAGGATGTTCAGGTTCACGTGTTCGGATGCATCTTTGCCAGCATTCAGACACGGCGCCAATGAATGCGTGAGTTTGCTGAGGCGGGCTATCGCCTTAGGCACCTCTTGGGTATCTTTCGTATGGTGCTGCTTGATCCCTGAGACGGCGTCGCGAATCCACCGACTCGCCAGGCTGAAATTGGAGCCCCGAACGGTCATTTTCCTTGCGAGGGCCAAACATATTTCTAGCCCAAGCAGTTGCATGACTTCGACAAATTGCTCTGATGTGGTGTCCAGTTTCGCCAGACAACACCATTCGGGATATGCGGATGCCAGTCCAATCAATGTGGCGTCACTTGTGCCGCCGCGTCCGGCAGCCTGGAAACCGTCCACAAACTCTTGTAGCTGGGCGACGAAAGGGACAGCTAGTACGTTAAATTCGGGCGTGATGGCGATTGCCGCGGTGATACAGGCAGCCGCCGACCGTGCAACGCAGATGGTGTTGGGTTGATGCGGTGGGCACGGGATGAGGGTGGTGAGAGTGCGAAGTGCGGTGTCTACTTGTGACGGCGCAGACTCGCCATCTCCAAACTTCTGGACAGGCGTACGTGAATACATGGACTACTCCTTGTTAAGCCGCCGCCTGCCCCAGCGGAATCAAAGTAGGAATAACCAATTACTCGAACGGCATCCGACACACGGGCAGGGCGTGTAGGAAGTCTGGATAAAGCACCAGCGGGCTTAAAAAATAGGCGGAGAAAAGCGCGGCAAGCACAATGAAGTGTTGCCATTTGGCGCGCTTGACCAGACTCAGGCCAAGGCGTAGTTACCCAACAAAAGTTGCGTAATTCTTAGAATGCTGAATGCATTTTTTAAGGTGCGCATCCCGGTCAGCTCCGGGACTTACACCATCAATGACATGCCGACTACACTAGGTGTCCGCGCCGCCATAAAGAGTTGATTCTTCATGCCGGTGAAATAATCCTACTTGACAGTCGCAAAGAAGGTCAAGGCTAATATTCAAAAGTCGTAAAAACGCTACAACCAGCCGCAGGCAGTTTGAGGCCCACTTTTGTCGAGGTAGTGTGACGTCAATTAGCAAATTGCGATCTCAATGTCACAAACCTAGTCACAATGTTCGCTGACAAATATCGTTTGTATTCAAACACTTAGTGCAGAACAATGAAAATTGGAGGCAATAAATTGCTATTGGAACTGTGTAATGGTTTAGTACTCCGAAGCCAAGGGTCGTGGGTTCGATCCCCGCCAGCCGCACCAGTCAATGTAAATTCACTCAGTAAGTGCTCACATGAGCACAAATGTTGTTGAAGACCAATACTCGTTTGAGTAGGCTGGCCTAAATTTGTCCATTATTCACGAGCGACAAGCAACTGATTTGATGGCCCACCTGTGGCCCATTGGTGGCCCAAGTCTGGCCCAACTATTTTCACGGCTTGGTCATTTTGAATATTGGCCCTTGGCCCATCTATTGATACCCAACATACCAAAGCCAAACCCCCAAACTTGGCAGGAAGCGAAATCGGTATGAGTGATGATGTGCTGGAGCAAATCAAAGCCCAAATCCGGGTGCCCGTGTCGGGAGACAAAGTCACCATAGACAAAAGGCTCAAGGAAGAAATTGTCCTGATGCGGCACCACGCCCGTATTGTTGAAGACAAGCCTGGATACTTTGTGTTTGAAGCCAACTACGGCAGGGGAGTTGCCGATCAGAAGGAAAGCACCCTGGTTGACACGGTGACCAATAAAACCATTCGCTGGCAGCCCTACAAGAGCCATCTGTACGCCGTTCACAGCGCACTGTGCTGGGCTGTATTGGGAATTTCTGTTGGTTGAAAGGACGAACCCATGATTGTTTTTCTGATTGATGCCGACAACCTGTCCTCAGCCGCCTGGATTGAAGAGGCGTGCGCCAGTCTGGCCTCTGCATGATCTGTGTGTCCGAGCGGACCAAGATGGCATCCGAGGCTGTGCATGCCTATGATTCGGTGCTGTTTGTCGGCAAGGAGCAGGTGGTGGGCGACATCGTGAAACAGCTGCACAGCGCAAAGCTGATTGGCAAGAATGCGGCGTCAACCAAATTGTTCAAGAAATTCCCCGACCGATTCGAACTGACACCTGCGAAGCAACCGAACCAGGTTCGCTATCTGGCATTGAAAACCTAAGTGCAGGCGGAGACCATGCAAATCACCCTGTCTTTTGGCGCTGTAACCATATTGGCAATCGAATTGCGCTGGATCAAATCTGAATACATTGATGCAGCAACAATGCTCCGATAAATCGTTGGAATTAGAAGATCGGATTGAACATGGGCATCGAATGGAAAGATAGCTACCGAATAGGCGACCCCGAAATTGACGCGCAGCACCAAGCTTGGTTCGGCAAAATCAATGACTTCTTGTCGGCAACCGGCAAAGAGGCAATGACCCTATGCGAAATGAAGATGTACCAGTACACCCGGGTTCACTTCAAGCATGAAGAAACGCTGATGCGATCGATCAACTACCCTGGCCTTAGCGACCACATCAGCAAACACAATGAAATGCTGTCGCACCTCAACGGCCTTTCGGATCAAATCGCAAATGGCACCATTGATTTGGTCAAGTGGAGAAATTTTCTTTCGTCATGGTTGATTCACCATATAGCGGTTACTGACCAAGCGCTTGCCACGTATATCGCTTCGGAATAGGCGAGCGATTCGTCATTCTGGATGCAGGTGGCACGGTCATGGGGCGGACGCTGTTGATTGGCTTGGTGTGCCAATCTGGCGCCTCGGAGGGGCGAACGCACGATACTCGCTTGTTTCACGCCCAACCATACTCGCACATGACCCACCACGCCAGCCGACTCAAGGTGCTTAGTGCCGGAATTTTCAGCCTGATTTTGGCCTTGGGCGTGGCGCGCTTTGCCTACACCCCGTTGCTGCCACTTATGCAGCAACAAGCCGGTTTGGGTGTGGCTGCGGCAGGTTGGCTGGCCGCGGTCAACTACGCGGGATATTTGAGCGGGGCGCTCATCGCATCGCGTATCAGCAGCCTGGTGCTCAAGGATCGGCTTTACCGAATTGGCATGGTGCTGGCCGTTGTCAGTACGTTGGCGATGGGGTTCAGCACGAATGTATGGGTGTGGGCGCTGTCCCGCTATGTGGCAGGGCTGACCAGCGCCGCGGCCATGCTGCTGGGCACTGGCCTGATCATGAACTGGCTCATCCGCCACAACCACCGCAGCGAAATGGGCATCCACTTTGCGGGTATCGGGTTGGGCATTGCCGGTTGCGCTGGCGCTGTGATGCTGTTCACCCCAGCGCTGGACTGGCGCGAGCAATGGTTTGCATTTACTGCAGTGGGCAGTTTGCTGCTGGTGCCGGCGTTGGCCTGGTTGCCACCTCCAGACTCCAGTGGCTACACCAGCAGTGGTCAGAAGTTGCAGGACAAGCCACCGAGCCCGCTGTATCTGCGGGTATTCATGGCTGCATACTTTTGTGCGGGATTTGGCTTTGTGGTGAGTGTGACCTTCATCGTGGCCATCGTGAATCAATTGCCAGGCTTGAATGGATGGGGCAATCTGGCGTTCCTGGCCATTGGCATCGGGGCTGCCCCCGCCTGCATCAACTGGGACTTGATAGCCCGGCGCACGGGTGACCTGAATGCGCTCATTTTGGCTGCGGTGCTGCAGATTGTGGGCATCCTGATGCCGGTTTTGGTACCGGGGTTTTGGTCCGCGATGCTGGGTTCATTGCTGTTTGGCGGCACCTTTATCGGGATGGTCAGCCTGGTGCTGACGATGGCAGGGCGTTACTACCCCACCATGCCCGCCAAGATGATGGGAAAGATGACGCTTTCCTATGGGGTTGCGCAAATCGCCGGACCGGCGATAACCGGCTTGATTGGAGCAACATTTGGCAGCTATAACGCCAGCCTGTACGTGGCCGCAAGCGTCATGCTGTTGGGTGTCGGACTGCTGTTCGTGCTCAAGGCAGTGGAGCGGCGCGATGCGCAGGGGCGCGAAGGTTAGTCGTTATGCCCTTGCATCCGTCTGAAAGCATTGAACAACACCCTGCCACCAACCGGTGGTCAGAACCTGCTCCGAGTAAGCGCCGCCGGTTTGTTCGGCAATGACCGTTCGCCAAAAGTGCTGCGCGGCAGTGTTTTGGGTCATTTGTCCGACCTCCCAGTAACCGGGCAATGCCTTGAAGGTATTCATGGCGATCGCTTTGCCAATGCCAGAGCGCCGGTATTTCTTGAGCACAAAGAACTGATCCATCCAGTGCCCCGTTTTGGCAACCTTCACGGACCCGTCAACAAGCGCAAAGCCGGCGTAGTGACCGTCTATTAAGGCAACGAACGGATGGCAGTTGGCTTGGCTCCAGTAGCGGTCCAGTTCATATCCAAACTCGCCGTGCACATCGAGATCCTGATCCCAGATGTCGGAAAGGTCATATTGGTATAGCTCGAGCATGCGAAAGAGTGGCAGTCGATCAGCCGATGTGGCAATTCGGACTTCGAGGCTATTTGGAGTCATGTTCAATGCAGGTCACACCCATAAGAACTTGAATCGTATTCGATCGGAAGATGTGTCCTCCCAATGGAAGATCCCCCCAGCGGCAATGAGTTTTTGGAGCGTTTCACGACCCGGCTCCATAAGTAGGCGATATCAGCGCGGTGGATGTGCTGGGTGCCTGCTGATCCACCCGACACCAAGGTCGGATAGAGTTCATCCCCGAACCCTGTCCATCTGAACCCCAGCGAGAACCGACATGCACACTGCAAAGCCTATCCAGATCAACGGCGAGCCCTTAGGCAACGGGCGCATCCCCGCCATCTGCACCCCGCTGGTCGGGCGCACCCGTGAGCAGGTGCTGGCCGAGGTGGCGCTGGTCGTGGCCAAACAGCCGGACCTGCTGGAGTGGCGCGTCGATTTCTTTCAGGACATTGGCAACACTGCGGCGGTTGTGGCACTGGCTGGGGACATCCGCCACGCCGCTGGCGGCATTCCGGTCCTGTTCACCCGCCGCTCGATCAAGGAGGGTGGTGAGGCCATTCCTTTGAACGAAGAGCAGGTGGTTGCCCTGATTGAAGCCGTGTGCGCCAGCCGCACCGTGGAACTGGTCGATTTTGAGATGAACAACGACCCGGCCCACATCACGCGGGTGCGTGCGGCGTCCACGGCCAACGGCCTGGGTTTGGTACTGTCGTTTCACAACTTCCAGTCCACGCCTGCGCAAGATGTCTTGAGCCAGCGTTTTGCGAAAGCCCAGCAACTGGGTGCCGATGTGGCCAAAGTGGCGGTGATGCCACAGCGACTCGAAGATGTGCTCAGCGTGCTGGGAGCCACCCTGGACTCCAGTCAGAAGCTCAACATACCCGTAGTCAGCATGTCCATGGGCGGCTACGGCTCGCTCACCCGGCTGTTTGGCGGGGCCTTTGGTTCGGCCATGAGCTTTGCGGTGGGCGCAGCACCTTCCGCACCCGGCCAGGTTCCGATTGAAGATCTGAATACGGTGTTGGATATCTTGCAAAAGTCCATGGCGCCCAAAAAATAAGCCACTCGCCTGCAAGCGCGCAGCCACATGACATCCACCACCTGCCCGGCGGACGTACTCGTCTCCTAAACTGCCAAACCATCGCAATAAGAACCGAACTTTTCATTGGGCAAACGCTTATGTGCCGCAACATCAAGACCCTGTTCAACTTTGACCCGCCTGCATCCGAGCTGGAGATCAGAGACGCCTCTTTGCAGTTTGTGCGCAAGCTCAGCGGCTTCAGCGTGCCGTCCAAGGCCAATGAAGCGGCCTTTGAACGTGCTGTGGCCGAGGTCGCTGCAACTGCGCGCGTGCTGATGAAAGAGCTGGTGACCCACTCCACCCCACGCAACCGGGAAGTCGAAGTGGCCAAGGCCCGGGCAGCCGCATTGGTCCGGTTTGGAAAATAGCATCAATGGTGTGAATGCTATCACTCTGATAGCGTGTTATGTATATTCCAATAGGGCTAGAGCCCAATTTGACCACTAAAAACCAGGAACTACCCTGGACAGGCGCTACCCGATCAACGCCACCGCCTTGATCTGCACCCAGACCGCCAGGCCCGGCACCAGGCCCAGCCCCACTGCCGAGCGCTGCGTCAGCCGCGCCAGGACAGGCGATGCGCCGATTCGCAGCCGCAACAACGACAGAGCAGGATGGTGGTCGTCCGCCATTTGCTCCACGGTAGCGGGCAGGCTGTTCTGAATGCTGGTGCCCGGCAGGCTTTGCAATGCGATGCTGACATCGCGCGCCAGAATGCGCACGCGCACCGGGTCACCCAGCGCATGGCCGCCATCGCGCACCCACAGACTGCCGCCGGGGAATTCCACACGGGACAGGTGCCATTGCGCGTCCCGCTCCGCCACCACGGCGTCCAGCACCACGCCCACATCTTCACCCAGGTGAATGGGCAAGTCCAGCCGGGCCAGGGTTTCGGTGAGCGCGCCCGTGGCCACGGCACGCCCTGCATCCATGACCACGATGTGGTCTGCCAGGCGCGCCACCTCGTCGGGTGCATGGCTGACATACAGAACCGGAATATCCAGCTCGGCGTGCAACCGCTCCAGGTAGGGCAGGATTTCCTGCTTGCGTTTCACGTCCAGCGCCGCCAGCGGTTCGTCCATCAGCAGCAGGCGCGGGCTCGTCAGCAGCGCACGGGCGATCGCCACCCGCTGGCGCTCGCCGCCGGACAGGCCTTGGGGCATGCGTTCGAGCAGGTGGTCAATGCCCAGCAGTCGAGTTACATGGTCAAAGTCAACGCGGCGCTTCGCATCAGCGACACGCGACTGGCCGTACTGCAGGTTGCGCCGCACGCTCAGATGGTCAAACAGATTGGCATGCTGGAACACATAGCCCAGGGGCCGCTGGTGCGTGGGCATGAATAGCGTGTCGCTTTGCCACGTTTCCCCATTGACCATAAGCCGACCCCGCTCGGCGCGCTCCAGCCCGGCCATGCAGCGCAACAGCGTGGTCTTGCCGCAACCTGATGGACCGAACAAGGCGGTCACGCCCTGGCCGGGCAGGTCCAGTTCCACATCCAGGCTGAAGCCTGGATAGTCCAGCTTGAATTGCGCCTGAATGGTCATGCTTTCCCAACCGGGCGATGGTTCCAGCCACGGCTGTACAGCAGCAACAGCACCAGGAAGGAGAAGCACAGCATGCCTGCTGCCAGCCAGTGGGCGTTGGCATATTCCAGCGCCTCCACATGGTTGTAGATGGCCATGGACAGCACTTGCGTCTTGCCAGGAATGTTGCCACCAATCATCAGCACCACGCCAAACTCGCCCACCGTGTGGGCAAAGCCGAGCACCGCAGCAGTGATGAAGCCGGGCCGTGCCAGGGGCAGCACCACGCTGAAGAATGCATCCATCGGCGATGCACGCAGGGTGGCTGCGGCTTCGAGTGGCTGTTCGCCCAGGGCCACGAAGGCCTGCTGCAGCGGTTGCACGACAAAGGGCATGGAGTAGACCACCGAGGCCACCACCAGACCCGCAAAGGTGAAAGGCAGCAAGCCCAGCCCCAGTGCCTGGGTCAGTTGGCCCAGGGGCCCTTGCGGCCCCAACAACACCAGCAGGTAGAAACCCAACACCGCCGGTGGCAGCACCAAGGGCAGGGTGACGATGGCGCCCACCACGTTCTTCAGGCGCGAGCGGCTGCGCGCCAGCCACCAGGCAATGGGGGTACCTACCAACAGCAGGATCAGCGTGACAATGGCCGCCAGGCGCACGGTCAGCCAGATCGCTTGCAGGTCACTGTCGTTCAAGTTCATGGCGCCATCCTACTTGAGCCGAGCACATCGACTCCATTCGTACCCGTCACGGGATTTTGTAGCCGAACGACTGGATGATGGCGGTGGCTTTGTCACCCTTCAGGTACTTGGCCAGCGCCATCGCAGCGGGCTTGCCTCGGCCCTTCTCCAGCACCACCGCATCCTGGCGTATGGGTGTGTAGAGCGTGTCCGGCACGATCCAGGCTGAGCCAGCCATTTGGCCATTCTTCAATACTTGCGACAGCGCCACAAAGCCCAGAAGTGCATTACCGGTGGCGACAAACTGGTAGGCTTGGGCAATGCTTTCACCGGTCACGATGCGGGGCTGCAAGGCGTCGTGCACGCCCAGCGCCTTCATCACTTCGACCGCTGCAGCGCCGTAAGGTGCAAGTTTGGGGTTGGCTAAGGCCAGATGGTCAAAGCGACCGTTCTTCAACACCGCGCCAGCCCCATCGACGAAGGCGGGGTTGGCTGACCACAGCACCAGTGTGCCGATTGCATAGGTGAATTGGCTGCCGGCAACGGCGGCGTTCTCCTTGACCAGCCGGGCTGGGGTTTCATCGTCGGCAGCCAGCAGCACTTCAAAGGGCGCGCCGCTTTTAATCTGGGCGAAGAACTTGCCTGTAGCGCCAAAAGAGGCCACGATCTTGTGGCCGGTGTCCTTTTCAAATTCGGCCGCAAGGATTTGCATGGGCGCGGTGAAGTTGGCGGCGACGGCCACCGACAGGTCGTCCGCATGCACGCTGCCACCGGTGCTCATCAGGCATGAGAACAGGAGGAGCACCCATCGTGCAAGCTTCACAACGATTTCCTTCACGCAAACAGGCACATAAAACTGAACCCGATTCAGGGTTTGACGAAGGCGCTGGACCACTTCTCCATGGCCACGATGACGGACGACACGTTCAGGGTTTCGTCCACGATGGCGCGCCAGGCATCGGACTGCACCTGCACGCCGTAGTGGATGAGTGGATGCTCGCGCTTTCTCTTGGCCACCAAACCCGCCATCAGGTCGTCTGAAATGGCCACACCCAAGGTCGCGAGCACCTGGGTCTTCTCTTCGCGCATGCCAGACACCCTAATCAACTTGATCAAACGGCTGCGAAGCTCGGGCTGGGCATGTCGGGCACGTTTGAAAATCAGCTCGTTGGTGATGGCTTCTGCCACCACCTCGTCATTGGTGTTGGGGCGGGCCCAGATAACCAGGCCCTCAAACCGCGTCAGTCCGCGCCGCAGCGCCAGCATGGGGCGGACCATTTCCCGGGCATGCATGAAGTTGAACCCGGCGACGTTCCAGCCAAGAGCCTCCACGCGCTCCCACTTGTCGTCCAGCTGGCAGTGCAGCCGTATGCCGATGTGACTGTGGCGGTCTTCGCTTCTGGACATGGTTGCTTCTTCCTGACTCACGTTGTGCTCCATTTCGCGGCTATGCATCATGCATGAATGAATAGGGCGAGCGCACTAATCTCCACTTTTTCGATATTAAAACAGGCACAAGCCGCCGGCTTGATCGATAATTGCTGCACTGCAACATTTTTCCAAAAAGGCCCACCATGTTCAAAAACACCCCATTCGAAGCCATCGCAAAATCCATGACGGACGCTGCTCCCAAGTTCAACCCCGCTGCCATGCAAGACGCGATCAAGCCCGCGCAAGACAACCTGAAGGCATGGGCTGATCTGGCACAAAGCCAGGCCAAGGAAGCGCAAGCCGCTTTGACCGAGACTGTGGAGTCCATCAAGTCCATCAAGGACCCACAGGCTGCTTTTGAAGTGATGAAGGCTTCGGCTGAAGCCGGTATGGCCATGTTTGCCAAGAACCTCAAGGAAGCCACTTCCCTGAGCGTGGGCCAGTTCCACGGCACGGTTGACGCGATCGAAAAAGCGCACCCCGCACCCGAGGCTTTCGCAGCTGTAGGCAAGAACCTGAAGGCCGCTGCCTCCACCGCAGAAAACGCACTCGACTCCGCCCTGGAAAAAGGTGCTTCCATGGCCAACGCCATGGCACCAGCTGCCAAGGCCAAGAAGACCCGTTAATCGCAAGCTCCTGCCAGCAAGCGCCAGCGCGGCCACCGGGCCGCGCAATCCGAAAACAGCCCCTTCATGGGGCTGTTTTCGTTTGGATCATGATAAAAAATGGCACTCAGCCTTCGTAGAATATAGACAGTACGCTACATTATTGGTAGCAAATTTGCAACCTGAAGCAAGAGGAAGAGCGTGGCCCAAGCGATTGATAGCACGGTGAATTCTGTCCAAAGAAGCGCGCAGCCATCTGCCACGCGCGACATGGCTGGCAAGGTGGTTCTGATCACCGGCGCCAACACTGGCATTGGCCGTGTCGCTGCAACCGAGCTGGCATTGCGGGGCGCGCACGTCTTTCTGGCCTGCCGATCGCGGGAGAAAACCCAGCCGGTGCTCGAGGACATTGCCCGGCGCTCAGGCGGCACGGCCCAAGCCGAATTCTTACCGCTCGATTTGGGCGACCTGGCCTCGGTGCGGCAATGCGCGGCCACCTTTCTGGCGCGCGATCTGCCGCTGCACCTGCTGGTGAACAACGCGGGGCTGGCCGGTCAAAAGGGGTTCACCCCATCCGGTTTTGAACTGATGTTTGGTGTGTGCCATGTGGGCCACTTTTTGCTGACCCAGCTTCTATTGGAGCGGCTCAAGGCATCGGCCCCGGCGCGCATTGTGGTCGTAGCCAGCAAGGCGCACCGCCATGCCAAGGTGCTTGACCTGGAGGGCGTTCAGCGGCCCACCGGCAGTTTTGGTGGCTTGCGCGAATATGCAGAGGCCAAGCTGGCCAATATCCTGTTTGCCTCGGAGCTGGCGCGGCGTCTCGCGGGCACGGGTGTCACGACCTATTCCCTGCATCCCGGAATCGTGGCATCGGACGTCTGGCGTGGGTTGCCCTGGCCCGTTGCGCCTTTGATCAAGCGCTTCATGCTCACCCCCGAGCTGGGTGCTGCGACGACCCTGTACTGTGCCACCTCGCCCGCCTGCGCCAACGAGAGCGGTTTGTACTACGACGACTGCCGGGTGGCACGGCCCAACTTCCTGGCGCGCGATGTCGCCCTGGCCGAACGCCTGTGGCAGGCCAGCGAGCGCTGGGTGCAGCCATGAGCCCCACGCAAACCCCGCTGGAGCAGTTGCTCCGGCTCTTCGCCCTGGAAACAGTTGCACCCGACCACTTTATCGGGCAAAGCCTGGACCTGGGTTTTCGCAACCTGTTTGGCGGGCACATTCTGGGGCAGTCGCTGGTGGCTGCGGGCAACACCTGCGAGGAGCGCAGTGCCCACTCGCTGCACGCGTATTTCATCCGGGGTGGCGACCCGCTGGTACCCATCCACTACAAGGTGGAACGCGTCCGCGATGGCGGCACCTTCAGTGTGCGCCGGGTGGTGGCGTCCCAAAGTGACAAACCGATACTCATCCTGTCATCGTCCTTCCAGGCCGAAGAAGAGGGGTTTGAACACCAGGCCACCATGCCCGATGTGCCGGAGCCCGAGTCGCTGGCACCTGCGGCCAAGAGCCAACCACCGGATTCCGAACCGACCGGCGCTCAGACCGGGGGATCCAATATGCCCGACCTGGCAATCGAGATTCGCCCCATCAGCCCGATTGACCGCTACCACCCCGACAAGCGGGAGCCATCGCAACACATCTGGTTCCGAGCGGCCGGCCCGGTGGTGGGCAACCCGGCATTGCACCGCAGCCTGCTGGCCTACGCATCGGACTTCAGCTTGCTGGGAACCTGCCTGCGGCCCCATGGCATGACCTACTACCAGCCGGACATGGTGATTGCCAGCCTGGACCATGCGATGTGGTTCTACCAGGACTTTCGGGTTGATGACTGGTTGCTCTACGCCTGTGAAAGCCCGGTGGCAGGCCAAGCGCGTGGGCTGAACCACGGCAATATTTTCAGCCGCGATGGCAAATTGGTTGCCTGCGTCACGCAGGAAGGCTTGATCCGCCGCTTGTCGAAAAACTGAACCAGAGTCTGGGGGTGGACTAAGCGTTCTCTCTGAGGCGGGCCAAATTTACATACCAGTCCAGACATCCCGGGTTCGCCATGGCCTCGCGGTTGACAACCTTCTCGATGGGCTGGCCTAGCAGCAGCTTCTTGATCGGCAGCTCCTGCTTCTTGCCCGACAGCGTGCGCGGAATTTCGGCCACCTGAAAAATCTCGTTGGGCACAAAGCGCGGACTCAATGCGGTTTTGATGGCATCCACAATTTTGGCGTGCACCGCTGCGTCCAACACCACGCCCTCGCGCAGCACCACGAACAGCGGCATGTAGCTCTCGCGGCCCAGGTACTCCA
>DAOQRI010000030.1:0-12821 GCA_035355475.1 Rhodoferax sp.
GCATCCGACCCCATGGGAACGGTTTCAAACACCACCTGGCGGCTTTTGTAGCCCTGTCCGTCCGGTCCAGCCACCGCGTCGGCATTGGCCAGGTTGCTCGCGACCACGTTGAGGCGCTGGGACTGCGCGCTGACTGCGCTGCCCGAGACATTGAAGATTGAAAACATGGACATCGTGTTACTCCATCAGTGCGCTGTGCGTGTTATTGGCCCTGAATGGCGCTCAAGATCGTCTTGGACTGGCCGTTAATAAAGCGCAAGGTGGCTTCATACCGAACCGAGTTGTCGACAAAGTTGGCCCTCTCTCGGTCCATGTCCACGCTGTTGCCGTCCATGGCCGGTTGTGTCTGGGTGGTGTAGGCCAGCGCGGTGGAGCCTATGGAAGCCGTTGATGCCTGCAGTGGCATGTGGTTGGCATGGGTTGTACCCTGGCCTGCTGCAGTGGATGCCATTGGACGGATGCTGGTCGTGGACCCGGTGGCGGCGGCCATGGCGTCCTTGAAGTTGACGTCACGACCGGCATAGCCTGGCGTGTCTGCGTTGGCGATGTTGCTGGCAATGACGCGCTGCCTTTCGGCGCGCAGCACCAGAGCTTTCGCATGAAAGTCCAGCGCTTGGGTCATATTGGCAAACATCAACTACCTCCAATGGGATTGCAGAACGGCCCGGGCGTACCCGGTGGTTCGGCGTGAAGCAATTATGGGAAAACCTTTAATTTTTTAGCCGTTGAATATGCAGAGAAAACCCGGCTAATTGCGGGGTTTGGGTTGTAGCAGGGTGCCTATAGTGGATGGGCCTGAAGTCCCGGCATGCCCACCATGGGTGCATGGTCCGAGTGACCCACTGGAGGATCCTGATGTTCAATTTACTGCTGTGCCAATCGTCACGCTTGGGTCGTTACATGGCCGTCTTCGTGGTGTGTGTGTCTGCGCTGTGGGGTTCAGTGCATGCCCAGGGGGCCTCGTCGCCTGACTTTGAAGCGCTTGCCCATGATTGGCTGCGGGACGCAACCAGTGCGGTGAAGTCGGGTGGCGGCTCGAACTTGCGCATGGAGGTCAAAGTGGGCGCTCTGGACAGTCGATTGAAACTGGCGCCCTGCGCAAACATTGAGCCCTATTTACCGCCCGGTTCCCGTTTATGGGGGCGCACCCGAATTGGTTTGCGGTGTGTGGATGGACTGAGTCGCTGGAATGTATCTCTGCCCGTGACGGTGAATGCCTTTGGCAATGCCTGGGTCATCAAGGCGCCGGTTCAGCCCGGTGTGGCGATCACGCAGGACGATGTGGTGGAGACCGAAGTGAACTGGGCAGAAGAATCGAGCCCGGTGATCAAAGACCCGGCATTGTGGGTCGGTCAAGTGGCCACCCGGGTGTTGACGACTGGCCAGACCTTGCGCCAGGGTATGGTCAAACCAGCGCAGGTTTTCCAAGCGGGCGCGCAGGTGCGCGTGGTGGCACAGGGGCCAGGTTTCCAGATTTCGTCGGATGCGCAGGCGCTTTCGGCAGGGGTCGTGGGTCAGGTTGCCAGGGTTCGCATGGAGAACGGACGGGTGTCCTCGGGTACGGTACTGGATATGCGAACAGTGAGAATTGACCTTTAAACCACAAATTGAACCCGAAGAACCGTGCAAATTTCTCTAAAGTCAGTCATGATCCGGCCGATAACAATCGCACGAGGCCACACATATTGTGGTTTTGGAGAACACCATGAAAATCGGTCCATCGCCAGAAAAGTCACTTCAGATCCCATCAGGCAATGCTGCGGCAGGCCAAAAAACGGGGCAAGCTGCACCCGCCACGGCTGCAGCAACATCGAACGCGGCGCAAACTACCCGTTCGGCTGGCGTCGCAGTAACGGTGTCGACCATGGCGCGCGGGCTGGAAAAAGCGGCACGCAGCGATGTGGCAGATATCGATTCCCAAAAGGTGGCTTCGGTGCGCTCTGCCATTCAGGGCGGAACCTACGTCGTCAATCCGGAAGCGATTGCGGACAAACTTTTATCCAACGCACAGGAAATGCTCAAACGGACAAGCGTCTAGGCTTGAACGCGTCGGCGTCTCCTGGCAATCTAGGGCGCTGACATGGAACACCTGTCTCTTCATGACCAAATCGACCGTTTGGAAGAACGCGTCAATCTCTTGGCGACTACAGTGGTGGACGGCAGCCCGGACCTGCTTCAGTCCGTCAGCGGCGATCTTCAGTCATTGGCGGTAGAACTCAAGCACTTGCTTGAAGCCAATGTGCGCAACCCTTTGGAAGCCTCCGGTCTCGCAACCAGAGTCCGGTTATTGGCGGCGGTTTTGGCGACCGTACGCGAAGGGCTGCTACGCCAATCAGCCTATGTCGATCGTGCTTTGGAACTGATTGTTCCGCACATGCAGCAAAAATCGACCTATCCGGGAAGCAAGGCGTATGGTGCGCCGGTGCGCCAATCGGGTGCGTTTTCGGTCCTATCCGCGTAAGGAATCTGGGTCGAGGCCCTGGCTGACTTGGGTCAATGAGAGCGCATTTTGGCGCGCAGGCGGGCGATGGACTGGCTGTGAAGCTGGCAAACGCGCGACTCCGTGACATCCAGAACAGCAGCGATTTCTTTCAAATTCATGTCCTGCTCGTAGTACATGCTCATGATGTACTGTTCGCGCTCGGGCAAACCCTTGATGGCTGCCACCAGGGACTCACGTAGCCGCTGATCGCGCAACAAGTTGAGTGGGTCTGCGTCGCTGTCGGCGACGTGGCGATCCAAGAAATTGTCTTCGTCCTCGTTGTTTCGCGCCATGTCTTCGAGGTAGACCAGTTGAGTTCCGCGCACCTTGCTCAGCAATGCCTGGTAGTCGGCCAGGGTCAGGTCCATTTCCGCAGCAATTTCGGACTCAGCCGGGCTTCGACCCAGCCTGTGCTCCAGGCGACGCATGGTGCTTTCAATGTCTTTTTGGCTCTTGCGCGAGCCACGCGACATCCAGTCATTTCCACGGAGCTCGTCCAGCATGGCTCCGCGGATGCGCTGGGTGGCAAATGTCTCGAATTGCACGCCCTGAGATGCTTCGTAGCGCGACAAAGCGTCGGCCAGGCCAATCAGTCCAACCTGAATCAAGTCATCTACTTCCACGCTGGGTGGCAGCTTGGCCATCATGTAATGGGCCAACTTGCGAACCAGGGGTTGGTATTGTTTGATCAGGGCGGATCGATCCAATTGGCCCTTCACGGTGTACATCAATGACTCCCTGCAAAGTGATCTACGTGCCCGAAGTGTGGCATGTGGGGGCTCACAGCAATCGGTGTCTTCATACTCGCCAAGGGTAACGCGTTTTCCATCAAGCGCAAAGTCAGGCGTTGAATATCGTCATTTTGGCCCTCTTCGCTCGATGGCTCGATGATGTTGATTGCTTTGACATCCTGTCCCAGGAACTTCTTTGCGCAATCGCTCAAGCTGGAGATCGCCTGCTGTTGCGTGTCCTCCCGATTGGGTGCACCTTCTTGAATCATGTTGACGATGGTAGGCCGCAGTTTGCCGGTTATCAACAGGCGCTTGAGCGCCAAGTAACTGGTTATCAGGGACGTGCGCGACTGGGATACTGCCAGCAGGGGTTCAATGCCGCTACCCGCAATCAGGGGTGTCATCCACTCCACCTTGCAGTACAAAATCACCACGCCTTCCTGGGGAAAGAGATGGCCGAGTTGCTGCAGGCTTTGCAGTCCTGGCACACGTAATGTGCACAAGCTCTGAATTCCTTTGCCGGCGGGGAGCACGGTCCAGGCGGGCGCATCCCTGCTTGCGTTGTCGTTCCAGTGTGCGCTGTCCAGGAGCTCTGCCAGACCCGGGTTGGCGTCCGACTCTGGTTTGGTCGCATCCAAGACCGTTACCGCATGCCCAAAACTGACCAGTGACAGGCACAGTTGCCACAGCAATGGCAATTCAGCCTGCTCGTCGCCATGATGGACAACTGCGAGCATGCGGGGACCGCGTTGTGAAACCAGTCCCAACAAGCCTTCGGCCTGGTTGGCATGGCGATCAAGCATGCAGATGCCCCATGGGAGTTGACTTGCCTGCGGGCTGACCAAAGTAGAAGCCAAGATCACTGACCTTGGGGTCATACGCAGAGATGCCAGCGGTTCGCATGGAGGCGCGAACCAGCTTTTCTGCATTCGCTGGCTCCCAGTCTTCTGGAACCCGTTGACCATTGGTAACGCCGCGCAGCAGTAGCTGATTGCGAATCGCAGCGTCGATGGCCGGGCCCAGCTTCACGGCTTCGTCGGTTTTTGAAAAAATGGTCTGCTGTATTCCAGGGCTCTTGAATGCAGCGATGGCTTCATCCAGCGTGTCCCCGTGGCTACCGGCGTTCAACACGAGCAGACGCTTCACGCTGGGCAGGTCCAGCAGTTCGAGCAATTCGCGCTTGCGTGGGTCCCTGGGAGCCAAACCGGTGGTGTCAATGAGAACCATCTTCTTGTTGGACAACAAGCCCAGCAAATCTTGCAGCGCGACCCGGTCGTGGGCAAGGTGCGCGACAACACCGAGCATCTTGCCAAATGCGCGCAGTTGCTCGTGTGCACCAACACGGTAGGTGTCCAGTGTGATCAGTCCGACACTGCCCGGCCCATGGGTGCGTGCGCACAGGCCGGCGAGCTTGGCGGTGGTCGTTGTCTTGCCAACGCCTGTTGCACCGATGAGGGCGAACACGCCGCCTTCTTCCTGCAGGAGCGGGCCTTCCACATCGGTTTTCAGGTTGCGCTCCAGTACATCCACAATCCATTGCACCGATTCGGCCGCATTCATTTCTTCGGGCATTCTTTCCAGGATGCTGCGGGACAGATTGGGTGAGTAGCCTGCGCGAATGAGTTTGACCATCAGGTTGGCCTGAATCGGGTTTTGGCGGGCGTTGCCCAACCATGCCAGGGTGTTGAACCGGTCCTCCATCATTTCCTTCATCGCGTGCAATTCATCCACAATGCCCTGCGGAATGCGCTCGGATGGAGGTGCTGCGGGTGGTGTGGCTTTGCGGGTGGGAATGGCTTTGGTGGCCACACGCTCCAGCGGTTCGGGTCGCGGATCACTAAAAGGCGCCGCAAGATTCTCCGTGCGCCCTGGTTGTGTGCGGCTTTCAGTCGGTTGGGTACCGCCGTTTTCGTGACGCTTACGCAGCATGCGCTCGCGCACATAGTCCTGAAACGACAGCGTGCTCATGGCAAGCTGTGCAGCATCGTCTTCTACCCGCGTTGCAACGTCCTTGTAGGTGGGCTTGGCTTCACGCAAAGGGCTTTCCAGCAGTTTTTTGGAGGGTTCTTCATGCCCCTGGTCCAGAGTGGCAAGGGTGTCTTCGGCCGCTGCTACGACTTCCACGCCGTGTTCGGTCGGGCGGTTGGAGAGAATCAGGGTGTTGTCGCCAAATGTCAGTCTTGCCTTGGCAAGCGCTTCGCGGGATGTCGCGGCGGTAAAACGTTGGATGTTCATGATGTGGCGCCTCTGAGAATCGGTCCAATGCGGATAGTGTGGGTTTCAGGAATCTCGCTGTGTGAGAGCACCTGCAGTCGGGGGGCAACGCGGCGCACCAGGCGCGCGATTGCGCTGCGAATCGGATCCGGCACCAGCAGACATGCCGGGACCCCCACTTCTTCTTGTTTCAGTGCGGTTTCTGCCGCCGTGCGTGTGAGCATTTCTGCAACACCGGGATCCAGCGCTGGGCCAGACGCGTTAGCCAGTGCCTGCATCAGCAGGCGCTCAAGGCCAGGGTCAATCGCGATGACGTTGAGTTCACGGGTTGGGCCGTAAATTTGCTGCACGATTGCGGGCGAGAGGGCAACCCGTACCCGACGTGCAAGCTCTGCAGGGTCTGTTGTGGACCCCGCATGCTCTGCGATGGATTCAATAATGGTGCGAATGTCGCGAATGTGGACGGCTTCGTCCAGCAGGAGCTGAAGGACCTTCTGGAATACGGCAATCGAGACCATTTTGGGTACGACTTCTTCTATCAATTTGGGAGCCAGTTTGGCGACGTGTTCCACGAGTTGCTGTGTTTCTGTACGGCTCAGAAGTTTCGAGGCCTGCACTTGCATCAAGTGTGACAAATGGGTCGCCATCACAGTCTCGGAATCAACAACGGTAAACCCGACCATTTGCGCGGTTTCCTTTTGCTGTTCGTCGATCCAGTGGGCGGGCAGTCCAAATGCCGGGTCCGTTGTTGCCGTGCCGATGAGGGGCGTGGTGGTGCCGCCGGGATTGATGGCCAGAAACATGCCCGGAAATGCCTCACCCTCACCCACAATGACACCCCGCAGAGTGATGCGGTAGGCGCTGGGCTTGAGTTCCAGGTTGTCGCGGACGTGAACGGGTGGGGGGAGGAAACCGACTTCCTGCGCAAACTTGCGCCGAACGCCCTTGATCCGTGTCAGCAAATCACCCTGGCGGGTCTTGTCAACCAGGGCAATCAGGCGGTAGCCCAACTCCAGACCCAGTTGGTCCACTGGCTGGAGGTCATCCCACGATGCCTCACCATCCGTTGCTACTGGGGCAACCACGGTTTGCGGGTCCACAGGGGGTGGTTTGTTCGCCAAAGCCCATGCCCCGTAGGCAAGGATGGATGCAATAGCCAGAAATACAAAATGGGGCATGTTGGGGATGACTCCCAAAACAAACATGATGGCCGCCGTGATGCCCAGTACCTTGGGAGAGACAAACATCTGCCCCACAATTTGTTTGCCAATGTCGTGCTCTTTGCCAACACGCGATACCACCATGGCAGCAGCGACCGAGATCAGCAAGCCCGGGATTTGCGCCACCAGCGCATCACCAACTGCCAGCAGGATGTAACTGTTTGCGGCTTGCGATGCGGTGAGGTCATGCTGCAAGATACCAATGGCAAACCCGCCAAAGATGTTGATCAGCAAAATCAAGATACCGGCCACCGCGTCACCGCGGACAAACTTGGAGGCACCATCCATGGAGCCGAAGAATTCAGCCTCTTCCCCGACCTCCGCACGGCGACGCTTGGCTTCCTTTTCGTCGATCAGGCCAGCATTCAAATCGGCGTCTACTGCCATCTGTTTGCCTGGCATGGCGTCCAGCGTGAACCGTGCAGACACTTCGGCAATACGCTCTGAGCCCTTGGTCACAACGACAAAGTTGATCACCACCAAAATGGCAAAAACGATCAAACCCACGGCGAAATTCCCACCAATCAGGAAGTGTCCAAAAGCTTCGATGACCGCGCCTGCTGCGCCAGGTCCCGTGTGGCCTTCGAGCAATACTACCCGGGTAGACGCGACGTTGAGCGAGAGGCGCATCAGGGTCGTGAGCAACAGCACCGATGGGAACGCCGCAAAATCCAGCGGACGGATCATGTAGGCGGCCACCATCATCACCATGAGTGCGACCGCAATGTTGATGGTGAAAAAGGCGTCCAGCAACAACGGTGGCAACGGCAGCACCATCATTGCCAATATGGCAACCACCAGCAAGGGTGCAGAGGCGCCTTGTGCTACGGAAGTGTTTTTACCGAACCACTCCTGCAGGGTCTTCAGTGGGTTGTTCATGCGGCAATGGCCTTACTGTTTTTCGCCAGCGGATCGAGCTCCTGCGGCACAAAGGGTTGTGGCAGATCACCGGGCATGGGACCTTCGCCGCGCATGGCCGCGCGCAACCGGTAGACGTATGCCAACACCTGTGCGACGGCGGTATACAGGCTGGAAGGAATGTCCTGATCCAGTTCCGAGTTGGCGTACAAAGCACGCGCCAGCATGGGTGACTGGAGAACGGGTATGGCATGGTGCCGGGCAACGTCGCGAATCTTCATGGCCAGGAGGTCTGCGCCTTTCGAAATGACTTGTGGTGCTCCCATCGTCTTCTCGTCGTAGCGAATGGCCACAGCGAAGTGTGTGGGGTTCATAACGACAAAGTCAGCCTTTGGTACCGCGTTGACGCTGTTTCTTTGCGACATTTCGCGTTGCTTTTGGCGCATTTTTGCTTTGATCTGGGGGTTACCATCCGACTCCTTCCCCTCCTGCTTCATTTCTTGATGGGACATCTTCATTTCATCTTTGTGAAGAAATCGCTGCAGCGGGAAGTCCACCATGGCCGCACCCAGGATGACCAGCAGCAGAAGTCCCATTCCGCTGGTAATCCATTCGGACAGCTGAACGATGGCCGATATGGAGGGCTGGAGTTCCAGCATGGAAATGCTTTGCATTCCTGAGGAGAGAAAAGCAGTCGCAATGGCAAACAAGATGCCGGTCATCACCGTCATTTTTGCCACGGAGAGCATTTTTTTCTTCGTGAACAGGTTGCCAAAGCCATTCAGGGGATTGATACGACTGAAGTCTGGCATCAAGGGTTTTAAGCTATTGACCCAACCGCCTGATGCCACCGCTGCGGATATCGTCGCGGCACTTACTATCGCCGCAAAGGTGACGCATCCCGCCAGCCCAATGGTTGTCGCATCCGAGAGCCGTGTCAGCATGGAGCCGGTTTGCGCGACGGTTGTAGCGTTGAAAGACAGCAGATGGCGCATGCTTTCATGCATGCGATCAAAGAGTATGGGTGCCAGAACCAGAAGACTGATCGAACCAAACCCCAAAACGGCGAGATGTGAGAGGTCTTCAGAGCGGCTCACCTGACCGTCGTCGCGCGCCTTCTTGAGCTTTCGCTCCGAAGCCGGTAGGTTGCGATCTTGACTTCCTGGTTCCATGGTGGGGCTCGATAGTTGCCACCATTGTCGTGAGCGACCTCTGAAACTAAAGGAGGAAAAGAGGGGTTTGTTGCCGTTAGTTAATAGTGACCTAAGTGGATCGCACTATTGCCACATATCCAGTTAATCCTGGTGTAGCCTTGACGTATGTATTCCGTCGCACTTGCAATGATTGTTCGCAATGAATCGGCCAGCTTGCAGCGTTGCCTGGACAGTGCGCGTGCGGTGACCGACTCTTTGGTCGTCATCGACACCGGGTCTTCTGATGATACTGTGCAGATTGCTCTTGCGGCTGGCGCACGGGTGGAGCACTTCACCTGGATCGATGACTTTGCTGCAGCGCGGAATTTTGCGCTTGCTACGGCAAATGCGGACTGGAACGTGATTCTGGATGCCGACGAGGCGATCGCGGACGGCGGCGACGTTATAGCAAGTCTTCGACAAGTGGCTCCGAATTTTGTGGGCAAGCTGCGCGTTGAAAGTGAGTTCGAAACCGATGGCCAAAGCGCGCGCGCATCGAGCTGGATAGCGCGTGTTCTGCCCAGGGGGGTGAAGTATTCGGGAAGGGTGCATGAGCAGCCCGTTCACCAGTTCCCGGTACGCAATCTTCTGGTTGTTGTGCAACATAGCGGCTATCTACCGCAAGCAATGCAAGCGAAGCAGGGGCGAAACGTGCAGCTGTTGGAGCGCGCGTTGATCGAGTCGCCAGGGAATGGCTATTTGCTCTACCAGCTTGGCAAAGACTACGCTGTGTATCACCGTTATGACGAGGCAGCGCAGGTTTTTGCACAGGCCGATAGCGTGTTGGGGCCAAGGCATTCGCTTGGTCACGATTTGCTCTTGCGCTGGCTATTTGCCTTGAAGAAGCTGGAACGCTTTGTGATCGCTGTGGAACTGGCGGAGTCGCGACAGGACATGTGGGCTGAATCACCTGACTATTGGTTTGTTGTGGGTGACCTGCTGCTGGACTTTGCCTGCAGCCAGCCAGAGCATGCGGCAAACCTGATGCCGTTGATCGAGTCCAGTTGGTTGCGGTGCCTGGAAATAGGCGAGAGACCCGATCTGGAGGGCGCCGTGCACGGGCGTGGCAGTTACCTGGCTGCCAAAAATCTCGCTGTAATTTATGAGGGCTCCGGGCGAAGTGCAGAGGCCATGCGATACAGAAAACTCGCCAAGTTGGCTACATAACCCTTCTGGCAATAACTTCCATACACGACTTGTAGCGCGCGCTGATGTGGTAGCTCAGCGGCTGGAAGCCTTCCTCGGCCAGCAAGCGCATCAAAGAGGCTCTGCTGAAATTGTGGTGGTGCTCGATTTCTGCCCAATACGGGTTCACTCCATCCGCTGTGGACTTGCGCCACGATCCGCAATCCAGGTTGGGGCATGAGATTACAACTAGCCCATCCGGCTTCAAAGCCGAATGGACCCTTTGAAGCGCCATTCGCGGATGGGGCACATGCTCCAGGACATCCGCCAGCGAAATAACCTGCACCGGATCACTCACTTCCAAATCGGAAAGGTCCCCAACCTCAGCGCTATATCCCATCTCTTTCAGGTGTTCCACAGCGGCTGACCGGGTGTCCAAACCAATGGTCGCAAATCCATACTCGGCAGCGGTGACGACCAATCCACCGCTTCCGCAGCCAATGTCCAGCCAAATCGCGTCATCTACAGCCCATGCCGGCAGTTCGAGCTGCAGTTGGACTCTCTCTACTGTAGGTGCCCAACGTTGGCGCTCCAGATCGAGGTTGAGCCCGACTACCTGAGACGGATTGGATTTACCAAACAAAAGAGCAAGCCCCTCAGGCGTGAAATAGTCACGGCTGAAAATGTGCTCACAGTCGGTGCAATGCATCCAGTGCATTTCCGAAGACAGGCCGGGCTGCCAAAGGGGGTGGCTTTCGCAGCGATCCACTCGCAATTGTGCAATTGAACTGCCCCCGCAGAGTGGGCAGGACAGAAACCTGGTGTAGATCCGAGAGGGGGCGCTCACAAACGAATCGGCCCGGGAGTTTACGGCTGGCGCGGTCTACTTCAATCCCATCTTGGTGAGAATGTGGTTGACCTTGTCTTCCAGCGTTGCCTTGGTAAACGGTTTAACAATGTACCCTGCGGCACCTTGCTGTGCAGCCAGAACAATATCTTCCTTGCGGGCTTCAGCGGTCACCATCAGAACGGGGATGTGCTTGAGCTTCTCGTCCTTCTTAATTTCGCTGAGCAGCTGAAACCCATTCATGTTGGGCATGTTGATATCGCTGACGACGAAGTCAAAATTCGAACTGCGCAGCTTTTGCAAAGCCACAACGCCATCTTCCGCCTCGTCCGCATCCACAAAACCACTCTCTTTGAGAAGGTTGCGGACGATCCGGCGCATGGTTGAGAAGTCATCGACGACTAAAAAGCGTAGTTCTTTTGACATGGATTACCCTTTCGCGGGTGATTTTTGCATAGTGTTAAGTATCACCGAATTTTGCCCGGAATCAACGGGGTGGCGCCACGACCACGGCGGCCTGAGGTGTTTCTGTTTCAGTCTCGACATCCACCGGAACACGAAGACCGCCCAGAAGTCGTTCTTCCGCGTCCTTGGTCATTACCAGGATACTGATGCGCCGGTTGCTCGGGCTCAATGGGTCGGTGGCATCGAGCAGCAGGCTCGAAGCCATGCCAACAACCCGGGCCAGTTTGTCCTCAGGCATGCCTGCATTCGCCAGTTCCCGACGCGACGCATTGGCCCGGTCCGCCGAAAGCTCCCAATTGCTGTATCCCTTGCCGGCATTACCATAGGCACTTCGATCGGTGTGACCATCCAGACTGATTTTGTTCTCAACGTCGAGCAACGCCGTGCCGATTTCGCGCAAGATGTCCCGCATATAGGGCTTAAGTGCGGCGCTGCCACTGTCGAACATGGGACGCTTTTGGTCATCGACAATTTGGATCTGCAAGCCATCCGGTGTAATTTCAAGTCGAATCTGCGAGCTGAACTCTGTCATTTTCGGGTTGCCGGAAATGGCAGCCGCTATCTTGGCGCTGAGCGCGGCAAGCATCTTCGCATCCCGTTTGGCGGCCTCGGCCTTTTGTTTCTCGCCAGCCATTTTCTTGGCCTTGCGGTCGGCGCCATCTCCCCGCTTGGATTGCCCCGCGCTTTGGGTCAAGTCGTTCCCGCCGCCATTGACGACACTGTTGCTGGCCCCAGCCCCGCTACCACCTTGCATGGCAACTTTCATGGGGGACTGGAAATAGTCGGAGATACCCTTTTTATCGCCCTCCGATGTGCTTCCCAAGAGCCACATCAGCAGGAAGAACGCCATCATGGCGGTCACAAAATCGGCGTAGGCAATTTTCCAGGCACCACCATGCACTGCGTGGCCACCCTTTTTGACCCGCTTGATGATGATCGGCTGAAGTTTCTTTGCGTCTCCAGCCATGGTCAGGCTCCCATGTCCTTACTTCTTGCCCTTCACGTAGCTTTCCAGTTCCACAAACGTGGGGCGCTCCGTGGAGTAAAGGACTTTGCGGCCAAATTCAATGGCGGTCGATGGGTTGTACCCCTGCATGCTTGCCAAGAGAGTGGTTTTGATGCATTGCAACTCTTTACCGCCTTCGTCAACTTTTTGCTCCAGCACACCGGCCAACGGCTCGGCAAAAGCATAGGCCAACAAAATGCCCAAAAAGGTACCGACCAAAGCGGATCCGATCATTCCACCCAGCACAGCCGGAGGCTGTCCCACCGAGCCCATGGTGTTCACCACACCCAGCACCGCAGCCACGATACCGAACGCGGGAAGTCCGCCAGCTACGCGCTGAATGGCAGCGACAGCAGCATGGGCTTCGTGGTGGTGGGTATCAATCTCGTTGTCCATCAGTGACTCGATTTCATGGGCGTTCAGATTGCCAGAAACCATCATTCGCAGGTAGTCGGTAATGAACTCAACGACATGGTGGTCATGACCGACGGTTGGGTATTTCTTGAAAAGCTCGGATTCATGCGGCTCTTCGACATCTTTCTCGATGGCCATCAGCCCTTCTTTGCGGGCCTTTTGAAGAATGTCAAACATCAAAGCCATCAACTCCATGTAGCGGGCTTTTGTGTACTTGCTGCCTTTGAAGCATTCGCCAAGGCCCTTGATAGTGGCTTTGACCACCT
>DAOQRI010000031.1:0-12570 GCA_035355475.1 Rhodoferax sp.
TCCTGGCGACTGCGGACCTTCGGTCGTTCATCCCCCAGGTTGAAAAACGCAACCGATTGCTGCAGTTGCTCAGCCTGGCCAGAAAGCTCTTCGCTGGTAGCGGCCAGTTCCTCTGACGCGGATGCGTTTTGCTGTGTGGCCTTGCTCAGTTGCCCCATTGCACCGCCGATCTGCACGACTGATTCACTCTGCTCTGCGCTCGCGGCGGCAATCTCCTGGACCAGTTCAGACGTTTTCTGGATGCTGGGCACGATTTCGTCCAGCAATTTGCCTGCCCGCTCGGCAGTGGACACTGATCTACCCGCCAGATCACCAATTTCTTTGGCGGCCTCCTGGCTGCGCTCAGCCAGCTTGCGCACCTCAGCCGCCACCACCGCAAATCCTTTGCCATGTTCACCGGCACGAGCCGCTTCAATGGCGGCATTCAGAGCCAGCAGGTTAGTCTGGTACGCAATGTCATCCACGATGCCAATTTTTGCTGCGATCTGCTTCATGGCAGTCACCGTCTGGCTGACCGCGCTGCCGCCGTCGAGCGCTTCCTTGCTGGTCTTGGTCGCCATGCCGTCAGTGACCTTGGCGTTGTCGCTGTTTTGGCTGATGCTGGCGGACATGACATCGATTTGCGAAGACGTTTCTTCCACGCTGGCAGCTTGCTCACTGGCAGCCTGACTGAGAGATTGCGCAGTAGCACTGACCTGGTTGGCCGCGCCCGTCAGTGCGTCCGCAGCCCCACGCACTTCGCCCATCACACGGGTGAGGTTGTCTGCGGTGGAGTTGACGTTGTCTTTGACCGTGCCAAAAAGGCCCTGGTAATCGCTTTCCATGCGTTTAGTCAGGTCGCCTTCCGCAAACGCAGCCATAACATCGGCCACATCCGTCAGGCCACGCTCACTGGTGTTCAACAACTCGTTCATGCTCTTGGTCAGCACCGCAAAGAAACCCGCCTTACCCTCTTCCAGCAGGCGCTGGGTAAAGTCACCCTGTGACGCTGCCTCTACGATAGCGGCCACTTCCCGCTCAACGCCCACTTCGGCCGTACGGTCCGCCCACTCCACTACGGTGCCAATGCGGGCGCCGTCGGAGTCCAGAATGGGGCTGGCGTTCAGGCTGAAATGCAACGTTCCCACCTGAATCTTGGTGCTATAGGTTGATTTGAGTGCCGACAACATGCCGCGCTGGTGCGCCGGGTTTTTGTGGAACACATCGATGTTCTGACCTATGAGTTTGCGGGCGTCAAAGTTCGGCAGCGATTTACGCAATTCCGCCTCATTGCGCAGCATCATGGCGCTCACAGTCTCATTCGTGTAAATGATGATGTTGTCCGCATTGGCAATCATCACATTGGTGCTGCACTTGTCCAGTGCATTCTTGATGCGCAAGTTGGTCCGCGCCGCGCTTGCTGCCGTTTGCAAAGACGCTTGTACCTGGTCCATGGCTTCGCTGATGCGGGCTTTTTGGCCAGGCAATCGGTCCATTGTCACGTCCAGTTTGCCGTCGGAATACGACTGCACCACTTCCACCAGCCTGGTCTGGGTCTTGATATGCGATTGCACCAAAGCATTCATACCTTGGGCCAAGGTGCCGTAGGTACCAGGAAGCGCTTGGGCAGATATCACGTAGTCCAGGGAACCGGCATCATGCTGGCGAGCCATCTCCTGCTGTGCCGCTTCAAAGGCTTGCAAGGTTGTCTGCATTTTTGCCAGTGAAGACAACAACTGGCCCGTCTCGTTATTGCCTTGCACTACAACATTCATATTCAAATCGCCTTGCGCCACGGCACTTGCGACAGCCACTGCGTCGCTTACCGGGCCTGTTATAGACCGCACAAATGCTACCGCCAAACCAAGCGAGGCCAACAAACCAACACCCAGCAGACCCAGCAATATGTACATCGACCGGTGCAGGCGCACCGCGCGGTTATCCAATTCCTTTTTCAGCGATTTGATAGCCAAGGCGTTAAAGTCGTACAAGCTATCGATTGCGCGGGTGAATTCATCGAAATATGCAGTGGCCGGGTATTTGTAATCTGCCGCATTGATAAGCGCCGAATCAACCAGGGTCAATGTCTTGCCCACCAAAGCGCGGCTGGCCTCGCCCGGTGTACCGATGTCCGCCTTAAGGTCTCTGTTGGCGGTCATGGCCCGATCGAGATTACGGAACATATCACCACGCACTTCTTGCACGCGCTTGACCAGGCCCGACAAGGTGGCCCTCCCCTCTGGAGGCAATGCACCAGCGTTGAGAAAGCCCGTGCCCTGCGCACGCAATATACCCAGGTTTTCACCCAGCAGCGGCATGTGGACCATGGATGATTGAATCAAAAAGTAAGTGTCCTCCGCGGGATCCAGTGCCAGGCCAAACTCACTCACCAGTTCTTCATTCACGACCAACATATCCTCAATCAGCTGCGTATGCAGCTTGATGCTTTCTGCGGATTTGATCTGCTTGCTTGCAACCATCTGCTCAAGGCTGGCCCAGCTTTTCCGCACCGAAGTCCACATGCCCATGGTTTTCTCGGCAGCCTGTGCGGCTTTCAACTCTGCATCCAACTCGTCCATTGCTTTGACAACTTTGTCGCGCTGACCGGGGCGACGCTCTGCCAGGGCTTCGTTGCCACCGAGGGCACCTGCTGACATACCACGGTGGGTCTGTGTCATCTGAACAACTCGGATGAGAGTGGCAACCGCGTGCACTCCCATATCTTCACGCTCTACAACAGCAATTTCGGCTGCAGAGTTTCGGTACAGGACCAACGTTGGCGCAGCCACCATGACCAGAGCCAGAAGGCCCAGAATCATGAATTTTTGGGACAGGCTGATGCGATGCATAAAAGACATTTTGATTCCTATCAGCGCAATGCGAGTAGTGAAAGCTAGACTGGTGCCGCCGAACCCATTTGGGTGCTGCCGATGTTGTTGACGGTGAGCTCGGCCAGAGACACCACATCCAAAATCAACGCCACTTCGCCGCTACCCAGGATGCTGGAACCCGATATACCGCGCAAAGACTTGAACAAGCGCCCCAGTGGCTTGATAACGGTCTGCTGTTGACCCAACAAAACCTCAACCTCAATGCCGTATTGGCCACGGTGTGAGTTCACCACCACCACACTGACGCGGTCAGTGTGGTTGGACTCCACGCTGTACAGGTCGCGCAGGCGTACCACCGGCAACACAGCGCCACGAAGCTCCAGGCAGTGGCGCCCGGAAGCATCCACCTTGACGTCGCGTCCTCCAGCCTCAATGACTTCCACTACTGACTCGAGCGGCAGCACGAACTTGGCCTTTCCCACACCGACCAGGAATCCGTCGATGATGGCCAGCGTCAGCGGCAGTCGAATATCCACCTGCAAGCCTTGACCCGGATTGCTGGTCAGGCGCAAGGAGCCACGCAGGGCTTCAATATTGCGACGCACCACATCCATTCCGACACCCCGGCCCGACAGATTGGTCACTTGCTCGGCGGTAGAAAAGCCCGGCTCAAAGATGAGCATATTGATCGCGTCATCACTGGGAACGACACCTTGCTCAACCAGTCCTCGGTTCCAGGCACGCTGCAAAACACGTTCGCGGTTGATCCCGCGGCCGTCATCCTCGATGCGGATCAAAATCGCGCCGGTTTCGTGCTGCGCACTCAGAACCAGCTTGCCCTGGGCCGGCTTGCCCGCAGCAATGCGTTCTTGCGGCGGCTCCAGCCCATGGTCCAGGGAATTGCGAACCAAGTGCATGAGCGGGTCGGCAATCTTTTCGACCATGGATTTATCCAACTCGGCCTCACCGCCCACAATTTCAAAATTCACTTCCTTGCCCAGACTCGAAGCCGTATCACGCACCACGCGACGGAACCGACTGAATGTTTCACCAACAGGAACCATGCGCAGGCCCAGTGTGCCATTGCGTATTTCCTCAATCAGGCCATTCATGTAGAGATTGGCTTCGATCAAAGCGGAGTTATGGGTCTCGCGGGCCAGCAGCGTTGCACCGGCACCGGCAATCACCAGTTCACCCAACAGATTGATCACAGCATCCAGCCGATCCGCCTGAACGCGGATATAGCGCTCTTCACTGGGGGCGTTATCACGAATCTTTTGTTGTTTGCCAAGCGCTGCCGCAACAACCTCCGGTGCCACGCCCGCCTGTGATTCCAGCAGATCACCCAACTTGGGCTTGCCAACTACCGGCATCCCACGCGACTGCTGCTGGCTACTCAATACCTGATTCAGTTTGTCCTGCGATACGGCACCCACCGATACCAACAATTCACCCAGTCGTGGTGACTCCGGCATTTCCTCAATCGCACGGGGCCATGCGTTGGCCTTCGGTCTCCGGCGCTACAACGTCGAGTTCACAGTCATCCAGCACAAAACTGAACGCCCCCTCGATGTCCTCTCGGTTGGCCGTGGTTTCCAGTTCCATGAAGAAGCTCAGATAGCAGCTTTCCGGGTTCAAGTTCACCAGTGGGGGTACGGTTTCCGAACCGCAGCGTACGCTCACCACACGCCCCATGTCCCGCAGGTACCGGGCAATGGACAGGGGGTCCATACCGTTGCGAAACGTCTCTGGGCCAAATCGGGCTGAAATGGTCCAGATGCGTAAACCACCTTCAGGTGTTTGAACCGTGGTGTTGTCTGTCTTGGCTCCACCTGTGGAAACCACATCCGCCGCGGCCGCAGGATCTGTCAGCGCCTGGAGCTGGGTCACCAAATCGGCTCGGTCAGATTTTTGCTCGGGAGTATCGGCGCCTTCGTCGGCAGCGGTATCGACCAAAAACTTGATCTGGTCATTGCATTGCAACAGCAAGGTACTGATGTCCGGCGTGAGGGCTATGTCACCATCGCGCATTTTGTCCAGCAAGGTCTCGACGTGGTGGGTGAACTCCACAACCCGGTTGAGACCAAAAATACCGGCAGAACCCTTGACGGTATGCGCACACCGGAACAGTGAGTCCAATAACTCCCGGTTGTCAGGCTGTTCTTCCAGCTCCAGTAGAAGGGTTTCAATGGCCTCAATTTGCTCGGCCGCCTCGCTAATGAAAGCGGGCATGGCCTGGGCAATAAAGTCCTGGTCGGCATCGCTGCTGTAGCTCATGGGTTGGACTCCCCGGAATGTGACTTGAGGTAAAGCGGGTCCAGCCAGTCACCAAAACCCAAGGTACGGCAGGCCTCGGCAAATGGCTCACTGGCTTCCACCAGATGCCAGGTCTGCTCCATGTTGCTTAAAGCAGCGAGCAGCTGCAGGCCGGAACCATCTACTTCGACCACATCGCGTGCGGATATCTCCAGATAGCCTTTTGCCTTGGCCATCTGGGCGGTCACCCATGTGAGCAACGCATCGCGCGATTCCAGCGCACTGTAGATATTCAACTCGGAGGGAAGCTCAAATCGATCACTCATGGATTGCCCCAGGCTGCATCAACAAAAAAACTCAAACTCCTGCGGCTTTGCCGCCCGAACCAACACTCTCACTCAGGGGCAAAGTTTTCCGACTGCGCTCACCAGTTGGGTTGGCGAAAACGGTTTGACCATCCAGGCCTTGGCTCCAGCCGCCTTGCCTTCTTCCTTTTTCGAGTCCTGGCTTTCGGTCGTCAACATCAATATGGGCATGAACTTGTAGGCCGGCAACTGCTTGGCCGCCTTGACAAACTCGATACCGTTCATGACCGGCATGTTGATATCGCAAACCGCCATGTGAACTTGGCGGCCGTCCAGCAAGGCCAATGCGGCCTTTCCGTCACCGGCTTCCAGGACGTCGTAACCAGCACCGGTCAAAGCCATTCTTACCACTTGACGCAAGCTTGCAGAGTCATCAATTACCAATATCGTCTTTGCCATTTCAACCTCTCAAAAAAAAGTAGTTTCGTTGTTGCTGCTGCTGCTCGTCGGCACAGCACGGTCTATTGCACGGTGGTCCTGGTGCTGCTCTGTCATGGCGTATTGCGACTCCAATCTAGCCAACCAGGTGGCCAAGTCAGGTACCTGCGCAGCCTCGCCTGCAAATGCCTCCTGCAGGCGCGTGATGTCGCCCTCGATCAGCGCCAGCATCTGGCTGATGCGGTCCTGGTATTGAAAGCCCATGTACATGCGGTCTACCTGCTCGGCAACCATTTGTGTTTCATGTTGAAAGGGTTTGGAGATTTGCTCCAGGGCGCCCACGGCGTTGCGAACCATCTCCAGTACCTGCTCCACCGCAGACCGGCTGGAAATCGTCAATGCACCATCCTGCAAAACGGGTTGCAAGGCTTTCTCGCACGCCTCCACCAAACCCGTTACACCGCCTATCGGTTGCGCCAAAGCGTCGTTGATTTGCTTTGACTGGCGCTCAGCCATATTGATGTGCGGGCCAATGTCAGAAAAGGCCTGGAGCATCTCGGTCACGGCACCTTCAGACTGCGCACGCGAGGTGGACAAATGGCGCCCCCAAACGGGCAACAAACCGGCGCACAACGCAAGCTGCGCCCGTTCAGAATGAACATCCGCTTCATCAGACGACACGGCAGAAATAGGTTTTGGCATGGTTGTGCTCAAGGCGAAGGGCCGTGCTAATTGGACCACTGTGCGTTGACATAGCAGCCACATCCAATGAGGCGGTCTTGATCAAGCGGCACGACGTAGGACACCTTGGTTTGCATTTCTTGCGTGAGTGGGTTGGTAATGGAATAGGTCACCCAGCCGCCATCGTCGCTGTCACACACCTTCCAGGCATCCGCAGTCAATTGCTCACCGACTTCACCAATCAGGTCAACCAACCTGACCCCCACGCGGGACTTGTCTGCGCCGCAAACCACATAGGCGCCCTGACGATCAAAGATAAAGATGTACAAGTCTTTCCAGTTGAACTTGCCCTGTTTGTCCTGGAAAACGGCAATCGCATCGCGCAAGCCCAATTTGCCAATCTCCACGAGACCGTCAAACACCATTTGCCGCGCTTCGTCCGCCGAGCCCTGGCGCAACTGGATATGGCTCACGGAGATTTCCAGCTCAGACGCCTGCAGGGTCATGCTGTCAGAGTTGGCACTGGCGCGCACCACCAATGCTGCATTTTCCTGGGTCAATACATCCAGATCGCCCACTGCGGCCACCACATCCTGCAAGGCCGCGCTTTGCCCGGCGCTGCCTTCGGCCATGACATTGACGTTGGTTGCGATTTCACCAATGCCGGCGACCAAACTCTCCATCACTTTGTTGATGCGCTCAATCTGCTCCACCGTGGCATTGATGCGGTCAGAAGACTCGCGGATCAGGCCTCGCACCTCGCCCGCAGCGGTCTGGCTGCTCTTGGCCAGGCGACGCACCTCTGCTGCCACCACCGCAAAGCCGCGCCCCTGCTCACCGGCGCGCGCAGCTTCCACGGCCGCATTGAGCGCGAGCAAATTGGTCTGGAAGGCGATTGCATCAATCGTGCCCACGATTTCGTTCATGCGACCAGAAGTGGCTTGCAGGGGGCCGAGACTATTCACAGTCAACTTCATTTCGTCGCCAGCACCAGACGCTTCCTTGTGCAGCATGTCGGTCATGACGCTGACTTCCTGCGACGCTTCGGCGTTACGCGACACCGTCTCACTAACCCGTCGAACGTGTAAGGCTGTTTGCGTCAGGTGTTCACCTTGGGCCTGGGCCCGCTCAGCCAGCGAGCGGGTGTCATCGACCAGCTTTTTTCCAGTATCGCCCAGTTGCACCGCCGCGCTGCGGATATTGGCGACCATTTCGGACATGCGCCGGGTCACCAAGTCGAACTGGCGGCCAAAGTTTCCAATACTGTCAACGCCCGTCGAGCCGCTGGAGCCTGTCAGGTCGCCGGTTGTCGCCTGTTCCATGACCCTTTCAATCTGGTCGCGGTCTGTCGAGTTGCTCCGGAAAAAACACATCACCGCGTAACCCCACAAGGCCACCCCAAAAAACGCGATGAACAACACAGCCCACACATGGGTAATCGATTGATCCTGGGCGCTGCCGACCACCGCAGTCGGTTGGGTCAATACCGAAACATGCATGAACGTCAGCAACACAATGGCGGCCAGCAGTGGCGTCGCGATCACCCAGAATTTGGAGCGCCCGCTCACTTTGGCCATCAAAGCAACACCTGGCTTGAATAGTCCATTCACTGGTTTATTAGTAGCCAAATCCACACCTCGCGCTTACGTTAAACAAATTCTGCAGGGTCATCGATGGCACGCGCCGCCATGTGAACCGCGTGAAGCGTCCAATCAAATGGACTCACCGCAAGCCATGCCCCACCGTGTTGAAGCTGAAATGACTTTAGCAGAGTTATATGGGCGTTCGGCAAAAATTTTCCGACTTTGGTGCGCAGCGGTCCGAAGGCCTTTGCGCTCGGGCTCAGGCAGCTACGGACGTCTTCGGCACAGCCCGACGCGAGCGCTTGGGTTTGGCTGATTCTGCGCTGGCTGGTGGCAATTGGGGCGTGCGTCTGGGGGCAGCGCGGGGCTTGCCCCGGGCCGCGCGTTGAGCCAGGGCCACATATTCCTGAAAACTGTCCCGCAGACACTGTGCCAGCACGTCCGGGTCGGGCAATTGCTCTGCGCAACCGGTAAACGAAATCACAATCGTGTCGTTGTAACCGGTTACTGAAAAGACAAGCCCCATGCCGTCTGAAATCGGCATGATGGCCGACAGGTAGGTCAACCGAGCACCTTGCAAATAAAGCGGAACCCGGGAGCCCGGCACGTTGGTGATGGCGCAGTTGGCCAAAGGCGCCCAATCGCCCAGCAAGGCGGAAGCCGAGCGCAGCATCTTGCTGGTGGCTGCAATGGCCAGTGACGGCGCGTTCTGCGCCAGGTTGGTCAGCTCGCGCGCGCTGAGCGCCTGCGCCATGACCGAAGACGACGAACTGGAAGACTGAATGGAAGCGAGGCGCGCAACCGGGTCTGCCACATCGGTCGCCAGAGCCACGCGCACCCACGAAAAATTGGTCTCCGGGTCTGACTCCAGATCACTGTGCACCGCGATAGGCGCAGCGGCCAGCAGGGTCTCGCCCGGCAACTCTTCCTGCATGTCGAGGTAGCTGCGCAAACCACCGGCACACACGGCCAACACCACATCGTTGACCGAGGCGTTGGGCACAAGTGCCCGAATGGCCTTGAAATCCGCCAGCGCAAAACGACGGGTGTCGAAAACGCGTTGGGCGGACACCTCGGTGTTGAAGCGGGTCATGGGAAATGTGTGCGGCACGCCCATGAGCTCGCCGGCAAACGTTCTGGCCGTTGCCTTCAGCGCTGTCCAGCTGGCGCGCAGTGGCTGCGCCATGCGAAACGGAAACAGGGCCAGGTTGACGCCCGCCAGCCAGAAGAGTTGCAAATTGCCGGGCGCATTCTCGGGAAACCAGGGTGCAGCAGGAAACGGCGCGGGCGCAGCAGGCGTGAGGTCGTGCAACAGCTTGGTTATCTCATTGCCATTGGCCACATCAATGGCGGCGTGGTGCACCTTCAACAGCACCGCAAAACTCCCCACGGGGAGGTCCAGAAAACTGTCCAGCCCCTCGATCACGTACATCTCCCACAGCGGGCGATTCAAATCGAGCGGGCGGGCATGGATGCGAGCTGTCTGGATGCAGAACTGGCGCCAGTCGCCGGGTTTGGGCAGCGCAATATGGTGAACATGGTGCTCAATATTGAAGTTGTCGTCTTCAATCCAGTAGGGGTAGTCCAGGTCCAGCGGAACGCGCAGGATCTTCTCGCGGAAATTGGGCAACTGATCCAAACGGCTGTTGACGTGGGCCAGGATTTGCTTGAAGCGAACAACCCCGCCCGGCGCCGTGGACTGGTCATAAATGTGCAACAGCGTCACGTTGGAGTTGGCGTGCGCGGTATCCGAGTAGATAAAGGCGGCGTCGTGTTCACTCAATTGGCGCATGGTTGACTTTCTGGGTTCAGACAGTGGCGGTGGCTGCGGTTGCGACGGGTTCGTCGCACACCGTCACACTGAGCGCCCGCTTGAGGAGCCCCTGGGGGATGAAAGGCTCCCATTCGTTTTCGGGCTGCGCCAGGCGTTCGGCCACAATGGCCAGCACAATGCCATTGAAGCCCAGGCCGATGTGACTGCCAGGTACCCGGATGTTCTCGTGCAGGGCAGGGTCGCCGTCGATCGTGGCTTCTTGCGGCGGCACCACACCATCGGACAATGAATACAGGCAACTGGTTGGAATGGCCAGTCGGCGACGCTCGCGCATGCTCTTGGCACGGGGCAACATCACGTGGGCCGAAGCACCCAGCCGATGCGACACCACCCGGTACAGCGCCTTGACCACATTGGGTGACTGGCTGCCGGCGGCCTCCACACTGACCGGACTGCCCAGCGTAATGATGGAGCGCACGCATTCCAGCGCATTCTGGGCACCGTACATCGAAAAGACGCCCCCCAGACTCCAGCCGACCAGGCTCACCTTCTTGCCGGTGATGTGGTGCAGGTAGCGAATCTTCTGCGGCAAGGCGTTGGCATGCTTGCTGCGAAAACCCATGTTACGGCCCAGGCCCCAGGTGTGGACGTCATAGCCCTTTCTTTGCAGATACAGTTTCAGGGCAATCAGCGAAGACTCACTCGCCATAAAGCCCGGGACCAGCAAAACGGGGTGGCCGTCACCCGCAGGCGCCTCCATCAGCAGGGGCAGCGATGCCGGAAGCAACGCCATCTCCAGCAGGCCACGGCCTTCCAGCAACGATGTCAAGGCATGGGGCGCTCCGACATGGGAATGGCGAACTACGGGACGACGACGCGGCATTGCAATCACTCCTGGTTTGCGGGTGCAAGGAAACTTTTACAGTCTACGGCGAAATTTACACACTGTGTTTGGTTGCTTTGCCTAATGCGATGCATTGGCGACACCCGTTTAAAATCATTGGCTTACCAAACTACTGTGGAGTGACGATATGGCTTCTGACGGCGACGACAACTTGGGTCTGATTTTGGGTGTGGTATTTGCCGTCATTGTGCTGGTTGCAGCCCTGGTATTTGGCGTTGCCATTCGCAAGGAGGCGCCGCGCGCGGCGCCTGCCAGCAGCGCACCCGCGACCGACGCTGCCAGTGTGGTCGTAGAAAACGGCGTGGTGAAGTTTTATTTCGCCACCGGCAAGGCTGACCTTGCCAACGGGGCCAATGCGGCACTCAAGGCCGCCGTCGAGGCCGCCGCCAGTGGCAAAGAGCTGGCAGTGAGTGGTTTTCACGATGCAACCGCTGATGCCGCAGTCAACGCGCTGTTGCCGTGCGTGACACGCTGGTCTCCCTGGGTGTTGCAGCTGAGAAAATTGAGCTCAAGAAGCCCGAAAACACCAGCGGAACCGGCTCGAACACCCAGGCACGCCGGGTTGAGGTCACCGTCAAGTAATGTGGTTTTTTAGGGGCCAAATCGGCCTCTAGCCCTCGTCAAATCTACGTAATGCGCTACAAGAGTAATAGCGTCTTGCAAGTTGTATTTATTGACGATCAGCCTTCAAACCATCCATCGAACGGCAAGGCCCATCAGGCCGCAGACGCCAATCACCCGGATGACACCCACCTTGTAACGCAGCAGCGCGACCACCGCCGCGCCTGCCATCGCCAGCGCCATCCCATCCACCCTGTCCAGGAGTGAGCCGCCAACTTCTGGTTTTATGGCGATATGCGCGATGAAAAACAGCGCCAGACTGGCAATAACCCCCACCACCGCCGCCGTGATGGCGGTCAGCGGCGCGGTCAGGTGCAGCTTGCCGTGGGTGGATTCCACCAGCGGGCCGCCGGCCAGGATGAAGATGAAGGATGGCAGGAAAGTGAACCAGGTCACCACCGTGGCGGCGAGCGCCGCACCCAGGAACTGCGCATCCGGCCCCAGCACTTCCCAGGCCCAACCGCCGACGAAGCCGACAAATGCCACCACCATGATCAGCGGCCCGGGCGTGGTCTCACCCAGAGCCAGGCCGTCAATCATCTGCGTGCCGGTGAGCCAGCCAAAGTGTTCGACCGCGCCTTGGTAAACATAGGGCAGCACAGCGTAAGCACCGCCAAAGGTCAGCAGCGCCGCCTTGGTGAAGAACCAGCCCATGTGCGCCAGCGTGCTGTCCCAACCCTGCCATGCCACCAGTGCGCCCATCGGTAGCAGCCACAAGGCTGCGCCCGCCGCCACCACGCAAGCCAACCTCGCGGGTGAAAAGCGCGCATGGGGTGGCGTGGGCGTAGCGTCGCCAATCAACCAATCGGCCTCTCCGGGTTTCAATGCGATGGACTTGGCCGACCCATGAATACCTGCACTGGCGAACTGTTTTGGCGCCCAGCGCGAGCCCAACCAGCCAATGAGCGCAGCACCTGCCACGATCCACGGGAAAGGCAGGTTGAACAGGTAGATGGCCACGAAACTCATTGTTGCCACCGCCCAGAGAAAGGGGGCTGTCGTAGGTGTTTTCAATGTCTTGAAGCCGATCCGGAGCACCGCCTGCATCACGATGGCGGCCACAGCTGGCTTGATGCCATACAGCACACCCACCACCCACGGTACATTGCCAAAGGCCACGTAGACCCAGCTCAGACCGATCAGGATGAACAGCGAGGGCAGCACAAACAGCGCACCTGCCACCACCCCGCCCCAGGTG
>DAOQRI010000032.1:0-12466 GCA_035355475.1 Rhodoferax sp.
CGCTGTGACGTCTTCGCCCTACTTCCCCGCACCCGATGCCAGCCAGGCCGCAATGGTCTTGGCTTCAGCCTCGCTCAATGTCTGCGGCGGCATCGGGACTGCGCCCCAGATACCCGAACCGCCGGACTTGATCTTTCCTGCCAAATAGTCGGCCTTGCCGGCGTGCTTCTTGGCGACATCCGTGAAGGCCGGCCCGACGATCTTGTTGTTCACACCATGGCAAGCGGTACAGCCATTTTTCTGCAAAAGGGCCAACGCCGCCTTGGCACCACTGGGTGCCTCCACCTTGGGGGCGGCAGGTGCAGCCACTAGCGCGGGTGCACCCACTTTGGCTTCAGGCCGCGTGGTGTCCGCACCATGCTGTGCACCCACTGCCCGGTTTTGTTCGGCCAGGTTGCCGTGCGCGTTGCGGGCGAATTCTGGCAGGAACGAAGCCAGCTTCACTTCTGGCACACAGTCTTTCATGCAGGCCACATTGCTGGTGTCAGGCTTGGCAGTTCCGCCAAACTCATTGCCAGGCCACATGGCGTGCTTGGTCGTCATGCCATTTCGGTTGGGCATGCGGCCCTGTACTTCGCGAATGTTCTTGTCAGACAGCGTGAAGTCATCCGGAACAATGCCGTTGAGGTTCAGCAAAAATGCCACCACCGAATACACGTCGTCCGTCGTCAACGACTTGGGAGCGTTCCAGGGCATGGCACGGTTGATGTAATCCCAAATAGTGGAAAGCGTCGGCACCTTCATAAAGGTCGTGCGCCCCGGATAGTTCACATTCGTGAGATTGGCAACTCGGCCCTTCTTGATGTCCTCAGGAGTCACACCTCCCACCAGTGGGCTGAACACTTCCCCTGACTCGCCAAAAATGCCGTGACACAAGGCGCATTTGGCTTCCCAAATGTCCTGGCCTTTGGCAACCGTGCCCGAACCCGCAGGCAAGCCCTTGAAGTCCGGACGCACGTCAATGTCCCAAGCCGCAACCTCTTTGGGGGTGGCCGCACGTCCAACGCCTGGATACTTGGCATCACTCTGAGCGAGTGCCGTCCCCATAAGGGCCAGCAGCGCCGTGGCGGCAAACGCCTTACGCAACTTGAACATTTTTCACCTCGCCGTTTTCTTGCACCAGCCAGGACTGAATCGCATTGTTGTGGTAAATCGAGCGCGTGCCCCGCACCGCGCGAAGCTGCTTGTAGGTAGGCTGCACAAAACCCGTGTCATCCATCGCCCGGCTTTGCACAATGGTGGGCTTTCCGTCCCATATCCAGTCCAGGTTGAAGCGGGTCAGTGCTTTGGAAAGCACGGGCGTTTCCAACCGCGCGGTGCGCCAATTGCGCCCGCCATCCACAGACACATCCACTTTCTTGATCTTTCCCCGCCCCGACCAGGCCAACCCGGTGATGTTGTAAAAGCCCTTATCCAGCAGCACCTGGCCACCAGATGGCGTGGTGACAACGCTCTTGCACTCCTGAATGCTGGTGTACTGACGCTCCAACCCGTCCGGCTGCAGGTCGATGTAGTGAATGGCTTCGTCTTTGGTGGCGTAGGGCATGTCACCCACTTCAATGCGGCGCAGGTATTTCACCCAGCTCACACCCTGCACACCCGGAACCACCAGGCGCAGCGGGTAGCCCTGCTCAGGGCGCAACATTTCGCCGTTTTGCCCATAGGCCACAAACACTTCGCCCGACTTGATCAGGCTCATCGGGATGGTGCGCGTCATGGACGAGCCGTCTGCGCCCTCGGCCAGCACAAATTTGCCGTTCTTGAGATCGGCACCTGCCAGCTCCAACAAGGTGATGAGCGGTACGCCTGTGAACTCACTGCATGAAATCATGCCATGGGTGTACTGGGCGGTAGGCACCGCCACGTTACCCCACTCGACGGCCGTGTTGGCGCCACACTCAATAAAGTGAAAACGAGACACCGCGGGTAGCCGCATGATCTCATCCAGGGTGAATACCTTGGCCTCTTTGACCATTCCGTTGATCATCAGGCGGTGCTTGGAGGGGTCAATATCCCACCAACCCTGGTGGTGCCGCTCAAAGTGCAGGCCACTGGGCGTGACGATGCCAAACAGGGATTGCAACGGGGCAAATGACACCGATGCCTGCGTCGTCTGGGTCAAGCCCGGGCTTTGCCGACGCTGCACATCCGATTCAAATTTTGATGGTTTGCCGTAACTGCCGTCTGGCGCAACACCCTGTCCCAGCCCTTTGCTGTGCTCCGGCAGGTTCAAAATATTGGTATCGCCACCTTCGGTGGGCACCGGATTGCTCTGCGCCATGGCAGCAGGTACAGCCACCCCAGCGGCGGCGGCTGCAAACGCACTCCGAATGAAATCACGGCGACCACTCTTGGCCTCGGTGACAACTCTTTGAATTCCATCTCGACTCAAGAATCCTTCTGGCGCCTTGCGCAAGGATCCGGACACGGGCCTATCTTGGTTCACACAAACTCCTCAAGTGGGATCACTGGCGCCGACTATATTCGAATTAACTAATATATTTCAAGAAAAAAGCAGCCCGCTACGGGTTATCACTGACCGAAGCTTCAACGAGGCTTACATATGCACTACTTGAAGCGGTAATAGTCGCGATTCAGCACCGCTGCGATGGCGGTCACCTCTTCCGGAAACAGGCCCATATTGAGCTCGGTATTACATTGCTCAACCATGCCGCGCAAGATGCCCGGCTCATTCACACGCCCCTTGGGCTTGTAAATCGCACTGCCATCACCCACCACTTTGCTGGCGTGGCACTCGACGCACTTGTTCTCAGCAATCAGCTTCTCGCCGAGCTTCAGATCAGCCTCCTCGAATATCTTGGGCGTTTGTGCAATCGCACAGGCCATAAGCGTTAACAAGGGGATAAAACAAAATGATTTGCGCATGTGCAAAGGCTAGCGGCAACGCGCCGTCTGTGCAATACAGACTTACACGAATTTGCCCCGACTTTGGCCCTACTACCCATATGGGTTACCCATGATCACCCTTTGCGGTGATAGACGCGCCTCGACCGCTCCACAAGAATCGGCACAATCAGAAAGGCAGCGTTTTCGCCTGAGAACCGCTGCCAGACTTTGTGCACAGCACACAACAACCGGTTGAAATCAACCTACCACTGGAGATATGACATGGAATTCAGCAAAGAATTTGACGCATCAGGCCTGGCCTGCCCACTGCCCATCGTAAAAACCAAGAAAGCGCTGTCGGACATGACGTCCGGCCAGATCCTGCGTGTCATCGCAACCGACCCCGGCTCGGTTTGCGACATGGCTGCGTTCGCGGAACAAACCGGCAATACGCTGATGGAGCAGGCTAGCGAAAACAGCAAGTTCGTGTTCTACCTCAAGAAGGCCTGATACCGCTTTCATCAACCCATAAAAATTATCAGGAGCACAACGCATGGCAACCAAGAAGATGGCGCTGATCGCGACCAAGGGCACGCTGGATATGGCCTACCCGCCATTCATCCTGGCATCCACCGCAGCGGCACTGGGTTGGGAAGTGCAGATCTTCTTCACCTTCTACGGCCTGCAGCTCCTGCGCAATAGCCTGGATGACATCAAGATCAGCCCCCTGGCCAATCCGGCCATGCCGATGCCGGTCCCCATGCCTGTGATGGTGCAAATGCTGCCGGGCATGGAATCCATGGCCACCATGATGATGAAGAACAAGATGAAGTCCAAGGGCGTGGCGTCGCTGCAGGAACTGCGCGACCTGTGCCTGGAGGCCGAAGTCAAGTTCGTTGCTTGCCAGATGACCGTTGATCTCTTCGAGTTCGAGACCAGCGAATTCATCAAGGATGTGGAATACGGTGGCGCGGCAACTTTCATGAAGTTTGCTGGCGAGTCAGACGTTTGCCTGTTCATCTGAATCGGCAATGAAGAAAGCCCTACTGTGGCTCGCCCTGCTGTGCACAGCCCAGGTCAGCCAGGCAACCACTCCCTATGTGCAGGCCAGCAAGCTGCCCCCTGCAGACCTTGCCACCCAAGTAGCGCAGGTTGAACGAAAGCTGCAGGCCGAAGGTTTCACCGTCATTGGGCGACACCTTCCCAAAGGGCTTCCCGCCCATGCCAGCGTGGTGGTAACCGATCCGGCCATGCTGGATGCCATCAAGGCGATTGGAGGACCCGGAATCATTGCTGCCGGGATTCGGGTGGGCGTGAAGGCTGACGGTACGGTGTCCCACATGAACCCCGACTACTGGTACCGCGCCTACCTGCGCGGCCAGTTCAAAACCGCACAGCCCCCTGCCAAGGCGGTGCAAATGCGTCTGGCCAAAGCACTTGGAGACGGCACTGGATTCGGCGGGGATGTAGCCGAGTCGGACCTGCCCAACTACCGATACATGCTTGGCATGGAGCGGTTTGATTCTTCCAATAGCGAAATCGGCACCCACGCCAGTTTTGAAGAGGCCCTCAAAACCGTTCAGGACAACTTGGCCAAGGGCGTGGGCAACACCAGTCGGACTTACGAGGTCGTGATGCCCGACCGCAAACTGGCCGTCTTTGGCGTGGCCATGAATGACCCTGGTGACGGCGAAGGCACCTGGATGAACAAGATCGGAGCGGATCACATCGCGGGCATGCCCTACGAAATCTTCATCGTCGGCAACAAGGTGTTCGCACTGTATGCTCGCTATCGCATCGCACTGGCTTGGCCTGCCTTGGGCATGGGCCAATTCATGGGCATCATCAGCACCCCGGATGCGATACGCAATACGCTCTCGCGTGTTGCAGGTGGCGCACCGTCGGGTAACTAGCAGAACCTGTTGTTGATCTGGAGTATTGCATGAGTGAAACCGGAAATCCCGCCACGTTGGTCGTCTGGGGCGGTTTTGTGCTGGCTTTTGTTTTTGGGGCCGTCGCCAACAAGACGAACTTTTGCACCATGGGTGCGATCTCGGATGTGGTCAATATGGCGCATTGGGGTCGCATGCGCATGTGGCTGCTAACTATTGCCGTCGCAATGTTGGGTACCAGTATGCTGTCCTACTTCGGGCAGATTGATATTGCCAAGTCGGTGTACCAACGCCCCACGCTGTCCTGGTTGTCGCTGCTGCTGGGTGGCAGTCTGTTTGGGGTGGGCATGACGATTGCTGCAGGTTGCACCAACAAAAACCTCATCCGTGTAGGCGGTGGTAGCGTTCGCGCACTGGTGGTGCTTGTTTTCCTGGCTATCTCGGCTTACATGACTCTCAAGGGACTGTTTGGGCAACTGCGTGCCAGCTATCTGGACCCGGTGGCCATCGATTTGTCCACCTGGGGCGTGTCTAACCAAAGCCTTGCAGCCCTGCTTGCCAAGCTGACCGGACTGCCGGAAAAGACAGCCTTGCTTGCGACCGCAATGACACTGGGCTTGGCGCTGTTGGCGTTCACGTTCAAGGACAAGAAATTCCGTGCCAACCTGTCGCATGTCATTGGATCAACCGTATTGGGCCTGCTGGTCGTGGCTGCCTGGTACCTCACGGGTCACTTGGGCTATGGCGAGAACCCCGACACGCTGGAAACCGTGTACTTTGCGACCAACACCCGCACGCTTGAATCCATGAGTTTTGTTGCGCCCACTGCCTACGGCCTTGAATTGCTGATGCTATGGACGGACAAGACGCTGAAGGTGACCTTTGGAATTGCCACAGTGATCGGTGTGGTGCTGGGCTCCTTTGCCTATGCCATCACCACCAAGCAGTTTCGCTGGGAGGGGTTTGCCTCGCTGGAAGACCTGCGCACGCAGCTGATTGGCGCCGTGCTGATGGGTTTTGGTGGCGTCACCGCCACTGGCTGCACCATAGGCCAGGGGCTTTCGGGGGTTTCAACCCTGGCGCTGGGATCTTTCATTGCTTTGGGCGGCATCATTGCCGGGGCAGTGGCCACGATGCAGTACCAGAATTGGCGTGCCTGACGGCATGAACGGGTTTTCCGTTGCAGTAGAGGAAGCCACCTTTGAAGAAATGGTGGTTGAACGGTCCAAAACCATCCCGGTGGTACTGGATATCGGCGCCGATTGGTGCGGACCGTGCCGCGTGTTGACGCCCCTTTTGGAGAGACTGGCGCAGTCGTACCAGGGTCAGTTTCTGCTGGCCACCGTGGATGCGGATGAAAACATGCGCATTGCCGGGCGCCACCAGGCCAAGGGCTTTCCCACGGTCATCGCCTACAGCCAAGGCCAGATCACAGACCGCTTCCATGGCGCGAAAACCGAAGGCTTCCTGCGAGAGTTTTTAGACCGTCTCATCACCACCCACCAAAGCCCATCCACCACCGGCGAGCACGCTCAACCGGCCACTACAAAGCACAACATATGAACTTGCCTGACCGCGACGGAGACGGGTACCTCCAAGACATGGGCGAATGGACCGAAGAGATTGGCCGCGCCATGGCGATGGCAGACGAATACGAACTCGACGACACCAAGTGGGCCCAGATCCTCAAAGCCCGCGAGTACTACGAAGAATTCGGCAGCGTGCCGCCTATCCGAAAGTTTGCCAAGTACCTGGAGCAGGAACAAAACGCCGTGTTCAAACTCTGGATGACCGGCCCCATGAAACCCATCACCAAATACGGCGGTCTGCCCAAGCCCACGGGCTGCGTATGATCAGACGGGCGTCTTGAGCGCCTAGATAGCTATCAGTGAATGCCGACCAGCGGAAACCACACTAAGCGTCAGACCATCCAGCAAGGTTGACGCCGCGCGCGCCTGCTGCCAATAGAGCGGAACATCCAGCGCGGTGTCTGGCACCAGTTCCACCAGCGAACCGACTTTCAGATGCGGTGCGATCATGTCCTGCGGATGCAGCCCCCATCCCATGCCCGCCAGCGCGGCGGTAACGAACGCCTGCGGAGACGGCAGCGTGTGCCGGGGTAGTTCCACATGCCGATGGCACAGCCGCCGCACCCACCGCGCCTGCAACTCGTCTTTGGAATTGAAAACCAGGCTGGGTGCGAGTGACAGGCTTGCAGCCCCAACACCATCCGGGAAATGCAGCCCCACAAAGGCAGGGGTAGCCACCGCCAAGTAGCGCATGGCACCCAGCGCGCGGCTGTTGCAGCCTGTGGCCGGGCGGGCGTTGGCAGTAACCGCGGCCAGCACCGCGCCGCTTTTCAACCACTCGGCCGTGTGGTCCTGGTCATCGACTGCCACGTCCATCAAAACGTGGGAGCTGGCTGCGAATGCGGCCACAGCCGGTGCAAACCAAGTGGCCAGGCTGTCTGCATTGACGGCAATCGCCAGCGTAACCCGGGCTGCACCCTCCGGCTCCAGAGTCGGCAACTCACTGTGCAATTCGTGCTCCAGCAGCCGCACGCGGTCTACGTGCAAGCACAACCGTCGCCCTGCTTCGGTGGCCCGGCAGGGTTGGCCACGCACCACCAGTGCACTACCGACGCGCTCTTCGAGCAGCCGAATGCGCTGCGAAACCGCGGAAGGCGTCACATGCAAAGTGCGAGCGGCTCGCTCAAAGCTGCCTTCCCGAACAACGGTGGCAAGCGCGAAAAGTGAGGTGTAGTCCAGCAAGAGATTAGAAATTCTTAATGTGATGAAGCAAAGATAGTTTGCCTTCATTTCAACCGGCAGGCAAGCTCGGGGCATGAACAACAATTTCTTAGCAGACACCTTTGCCCTGCCAGTCTTTGTGCAGGGCCTGACCCTGAGCCTGGGCCTCATCGTGGCCATCGGTGCGCAAAATGCCTTTGTACTGCGCCAGGGTTTGCGCCGGGAGCATGTCGGCAGCGTCGTTCTGTTTTGTGCAATAGCCGATGCGGTGCTGATCACTGCCGGCGTACTGGGCATGGCACAGGCGTTGGGCGAACGCCCGAACCTGGCACGTGCGCTGGCACTGGCGGGTGCGGCATTCCTGGCGGTTTACGGTTGGCGCGCATTGCGCCGCGCCCGCCAACCGAGCGAACTGCGGGCCAGTGAAGGCGGCACTGGCTTGAGCCTGACGGCGGCAGTGTCACAGGCTGCGGCGTTTACCCTGCTCAACCCGCATGTTTACCTGGATACGGTGCTATTGGTTGGCAGCATTGGTGCGCAGCAACCCACAGGCTTGCGTGTCTGTTTTGTGGCTGGAGCGTGCACGGCCAGTTTGCTCTGGTTTGGGCTGCTGGGCTTTGGTGCGCGCTGGTTGGCCCCCTGGTTTGCCAAGCCCAAGGCCTGGCAGCTACTTGATGGCTTGATTGGGCTGACCATGTTCGCTCTCTCGGCACTGCTGCTGCGGCACGCTGTGGAAGGACTATGAAGTTGCTATAACTCTGATAGCTGCTTGCGCATATTCCACAAGGGCTGAAGGCCAATTTGACATGTAATAATTGACCTCATTCTCAATCCACTTCAAGCAAGCCCAAGGACTGCAATACGGCTCGCGCAATCTGCTCCCGCTTGGGCAGATCCTCCAACCGCCGGGGCGTATCGATGTTCAGCGCAAAGAAGACTGCACCCTGCGCCGTCTCGACCCAGCCCACCCACCAGCCATAACGCCCTTCCCAGCCGGTCTTGGCGCGCAGTATCCAATCAGAATTGGCTTGCTTGACCATCAGGTCTTTCAGCAGGCGTTGATGCTCCACTTTGAACGGCAGTGTGTTGCGAAACAGTTTCCGCAAGAAAGCAACCTGCTCCATGGCCGATATTCTCAGGTTGCCGTCGACCCAATAGTCGCCACGAATGGCCGTGGGGTCACCGTTGCCGTAATTGGCATCACGCAAAAATGCACGTGCTTTGGATTCGCCGATCTGCCTGGCAAACCCCTGATAGACCCACAGCGTGGAATTGCGCATGGCCGAACGCAAGGTCTGGTCCTGGTTGTGGCCATCAAACGACCGCTTGACGCCATCCCACCGGAACACCTGAAACTCGTCGGCAACCACACCCGCTTCCAGCGCAAAGAGGGTATGCGGAATTTTGAAGGTGGAGGCTGGCGCGTAGCGTCGTGTGGACCGATCACGGTTGAACACCAGAGTCGCCGCAGGCGTCTGGCGCTCATCGACCACAACCAGTGTTCCCGTGGCCCCAAACTCGGCAAAGTATGCGCCCCATTCAGGCTTGTCCACTGTGCCGTCATCCGCCATCGCAACGCCTGAGATACAGGCCGCCAGCAAAAATACCCATATTGTTCTGGTCATGGTTGTGCTTTCAGTGTGGCGCCCGCTATGACTGCCCGGATTGCACCAGTTTCCCAACCAGCGTCTCGACACGCCGCACATCATCCACCGCGAAAAATCCATAGTGCTTTGTCTGCCGGTCACCGTCGCTGTCCCGATACGGTTCGCTGCGCAAAATCAAATCACCCGAGCCATCGGGGTGTTCGGTGCGTTCCATGTTCACAATGTCAGACGCCAGGTATGACTTGACCTTAATGGACTTTTTACCCTCGATCGTTAACGCCCGCTGATCGGTCACGGCATAGATGATGGTCCGCGCTTTGTAGCGCATCCAGAGAGGGGATCCCAAACCACCCAGACCAATGAACAGAAAAGGCAATCCGAAGAGTGGGAACAAGCTGGCCCCACTATTAAATTGCGGCATCTGGAAGCCTGACGCGCCTGCTATCCAGAACACAGAAAAGGCGGTCCACGGAATGAAGAACAACCAGTTCTTGAAGCCGGATTTCATGTATCGTGCCGGGTTCGGTTGCGCGGTCCACACCAGCGACTCGCCAGGCTTGAGCTCAGAGCGAAGTCTGTTTTGCAAAGGTTCGGGCAAGTCTGAAATCATCGCCATAAAAGTCCTTCAAGCGGCGCTAAGTGGGCCTTCAACGCAATTACTGACGTGCAATCACCACGTGTGTGGCACGTGGTGAACTCTCACAACGGTTACAGGTGTACCCCAGGGCAGGAAGATTGATCCCTTCGAAGAGACGCTCGCCCGAACCAAGCAGGACTGGCGAAATGGCGAAGTGCATCTCATCAATCAGTCGCTGACGAAGGTACTGCTGAATGACATTGACGCCACCACCAACACGAACATCCTTGCCTGCCGCCGCTTCGCGCGCTTGCGCCAGTGCGAAGTCAACGCCTTCTGTCACGAAGTGGAAGGTGGTTCCACCCTCCATGACCAGCGGTTCGCGCGCATGGTTGGTCAACACAAACACTGGGACGTGGTAGACCGGGTTCTCGCCCCACCAACCCCGCCAGCTCTCATCTGGCCAGGGTCCACGAACTGGCCCGAACATGTTGCGGCCAAGAATCCAGGCACCAATGTTGTGAAAACCCCGGGCGGCATAGTCTTCATCAATGCCCGTCTCCCCCACGTCGCTGCCGAACAGGTTCTTCTGAAAGGTTCGGGTGGGGATTGCCCAGCCATGCAGCGAGGTGCCACCCACGCCGAGCGGATTGCTGATGTCCTGGTCTGGGCCAGCGCCAAACCCGTCGAGCGAGATAGTAAAACTTTCTACACGAAGCTTGGACATGGTGCTTCTCCGGGTGTGGGTGACGACGAAAGAAGGGCAGCGGCGCGTTCTGTGACTAGCTTAGCGCATTTGCCATCCACTTTGAGGTTGCGCAAAGGCCCACAATGACGCTATGCCAACCGACCTATTCCTCTTCACCACTCCAGATTCAGTCACTGCATGGTCACCCGTTGATGACAGGGTGATGGGCGGCTGTTCGACCAGCTGCCTGCGGTACGACACTATGGGCCACGCTGTTTTCGAAGGCACCGTCAAGCCCGACAACAACGGGGGCTTTGCCTCGGTCCGCACCCATGCAGCAGATTTGGGCGTGAAAGGTGCCAGCGCCTATGGTTTGAAGATCAACAGCGACGGCAAGCGCTACAAATTCAATCTGCGAATGGAAGACCGCTTCGACGGAGTGACGTATCAGGCAGCGTTTGTGACACCCGCTGGTGTCTGGACCACCCTGCATTTGCCGTTATCACAGTTCACTGCAACGTTCCGTGGTCGCGCTGTGCCTGATGCACCCAGCCTGGATACTGCCATGGTGCGTCAGGCTGGTTTCATGATTGCCGACCGGCAGATGGGGGACTTTTCTCTCAAAGTGCAGGCTATCGGCACCCTGTGACGAGTCAACTGGACGGTGTTGCGCAGATGCCAACGGGGTCGATGCTTCTTTCAATCGACGAATAAAACGAACGCCACACCAAACAAAATGCCGCCTGCGAAAGACGCATTGCTGTCGTTCACGTGGGACCGTCGTAAGTCGAGAATGCAGCGATAGCGGTCCCTTGAGCGATGGCCCGATTGCTGCTTAACTCGGTTCAGACACCTAGAATCGAGCGCATGCGAATAGTCGTCGTGGCACCAAATGTAGAGTGGCCAATAGCTTTCCAATCTGAAGCAGTGAACCTGCGCGAGGCACTGCGACCCAACTTAGCTGCAATTCATCACATTGGAAGTACTGCCATTCACGGCATAGTCGCCAAGCCAACCATTGACATTCTCTTGGTCACTCATTCCCTATTGATACTTGATGAGTCTGCCCCCGCTTTGGGAGGACTTGGATACGAAGCGATGGGGGAGTTCGGTATTCCTGGACGACGCTATTTCCGAAGGAACTCTGCAGAAGGCCATCGAACGCACCAGATACACGCTTTTCAGATTGGCAATCCACATATCGAGCGGTATCTTGCTTTCCGAGACTATATGAACGAGCATCCCGGCGACGCGCAGTCCTACGGCGAACTCAAGCAGCGCCTGGCAACGGTCTATGCCGATGACGGGCATGCATACATGAATGGCAAGACAGGTTTTATTAATGAACACGAAGCCAAGGCGTTGGCATGGATGCGGCGAAGGTCTAAGTCAATGCCCATTTAGGGCCAACATTTCGACTGCTTTCAGCCTCTGAGAGTCATCAACAGCGTCAAATCCTATGACTCCTTCCGCCCCACTGCCGTTACTCATCCCCCCGGGGTGGCGCATCCCGCACCTGGCACAGCAGGTCCTCCGCGCGCAACTCGTCTTCTGCAAATATCACCTTGATTTTTCCCGGCGTCCCGGTGCTCTGGGTGGCGCGCAGGGCTTTGGCCTGTGCCGAGGCTTCGGCAAAGGCGTCAAAGGCGGCCAGCTTCTCAAGCTGCGCAAAGGGCTTCACACGGTAGATGTAATAGGGCATGGTTAGATATAGTGTTTGGAAGCGCGGCGGCGCCCGGGCAGCGCCTTCTGGATGATGACGCCGCGCACGGCCGACAGGTCCGCCAGGGGCGCATCGGCAAACTCCGGACTCAGCGGATGCAATACCCAGCCCGATTCACGGTGCAGGAGTTGGCGAAAGGTCCATTCTTCGTTGTGCCAGGCCAGCACGTACGAGCCATCTTTGGCCAGGCCCTCAGGCTCGATGATGATGATTTCGCCCTCCAGAAACTCGGGCGCCATGCTGTGGCCCATCACCATCAGCGCGAACGACTCCCCGCCCCCACAATCTGGAACCGCCATGTGTTCGGCTTGCATGGGGCTACAGGATTTCAGCAAAGATTTGTGCCTGTGCCACGCCCGCGCTGCGCAGTTCCTCGCGCACC
>DAOQRI010000033.1:0-12346 GCA_035355475.1 Rhodoferax sp.
ACCTCTCTTTGCAACGGGCTCAGCGCTTTGCCCCTACTTGTTCACCAGAGCCTTAACCCAACGGGCCTCCACGAAACCCGGGGCGATTCAATGCAGCTGAAAGCCGCAGTCGCGATTACACGCCCACCAATGCTTTGGCAAATCCCCAGCGCCGTGCGAATCAGTATGGAGCCAAGGTCTATGGTGAGGCGCAGTCGTATCGTAACTATGTGGAGTCAGAAGTGTTTCCTGTGATCGCGAGCCAGTATCGCGCCGATATGTCTCGCAAGGTGTTTATTGGGCATTCATATGGGGCGCTGTGGGGCGCGGCCACGTTGTTTGCCAAGCCTGGCATGTTCCAGGCCTATATTTTGGGCAGCCCCTCACTCTGGTTTGATGACAAAGTGATCTTCCAGTTGGAGAAGCAATACGCGCTGAATCATAGAGACCTGAAAGCGCAGGTCCTGCTGTATGCAGGCAGCTTCGAGACGCTTGGCCCTGGACCGCGCTACTACAAAGATACCGATTTGGTGGGAGATATGAAGCGCTTCAGGGACGTGCTGACGCGCCGCCGATACCCCGGTCTGCAATTGGGAAGTGAAGTAGTTCAAGGCGAAGATCACTTCACGGTTTACACCGCGTTGGTTGCACGTGGTTTGTTGAAGGTATTGCCGGGGTACGGTCCGTACACCAGTGGCTGAACCTCCCCGAGGCTCTGACTGCCTGCCGTATGCACCACGGTTTTGATAGGCGATACTTGAGGCTATGCCGTTGAATGGACTGATTAGTGTTTTCTGTGACGAGGTTTTTGGGCGTCGCATGACCCGGGTGCGCGGCGAAATGGGCCTGCCCTCAAATTTATGAAAGTACTTGACCTTCAGTGCACCTACCAGCATATTTTTGAAGGATGGTTTTCATCAGAAGCCGATTTTCAAAGCCAGCAAGGTCGTGGTCTTGTTGAATGCCCGGTTTGCGGTGACGCCAAAATTACCAAAAAACTCAGCGCGCCCAGACTGAATCTAGGAGTCTGGGCGGCAGAAACGAGGGTTGTCACTAACAACGCTATTTGAGGTTGATCGTTAAAGGAGGATGAGCACCAGCTATGTCCCCTACCACCCCGAACAGCAGCAACTCCTACCCAGCGCTTTGCAGGACTGGTTGCCCCAAGGTCATCTGGCCTACTTCATCAGTGACACGGTAGACAGTCTGAATCTGAGCGCCTTTCATGCACGCTATGCCGGAGGCGGTTCACGCAACCAGCCCTTTCACCCGGCCATGATGGTCAAGGTCTTGGTCTATGCGTATGCAACCGGGGTCTTCAGTTCACGCAAGATTGCAGGTAAGTTGCATGAGGACGTGGCATTTCGGGTGCTGGGTGCCGACAACTTTCCTGCCCACCGCACCATCCGGGACTTCCGTGCACTGCACTTGGCCGAGTTCACCGAACTGTTTGTTCAGGTCGTACGCCTGGCGCGCGAGATGGGACTGGTCAAGCTGGGCACCATCGCCGTGGACGGCACCAAGATAAAGGCCAACGCCAGTCGCCACAAGGCCATGAGTTATGGACGCATGCAGGCAGCCGAAGTTGAGCTCAAAGCACAGATCGCCGCGCTGGTGAAGAAGGCGGCCAGCACCGACGAGGCCGAGAAGAACGAACCCGACCTGGACATCCCCGCAGAGATCGAACGCAGGCAAGCGCGCCTGGCTGCGATTGAGGCGGCCAAGGCCCGACTGGAAGAGCGTCAACGCCAAAGTGATGCCCAGCGCGGGCGCACGCCAGACGATGAGCGCAAGCCCCGGGACAAAGACGGCAAACCCAAAGGTGGCAAGCCCTACCAGCGCGACTTCGGTGTTCCTGCGCCCAAGGCACAGGACAGCTTTACCGACCCACAGGCGCGCATCATGAAGCGTGCGGGTGGCGGGTTTGACTACAGCTATAACGCGCAGACCGCAGTGGACGAGACGGCACACATCATCGTCGCCGCCGAGGTGGTCAACACCAGCTCGGACGTACAGCAACTGCCCATGGTGCTCAAGGCCGTCAAAGAGCACACGGGCGAATCTGCAGCGCAGGTGTTGGCTGATGCGGGCTACCGTAGCGAAGCGGTGATGGCCGAACTGGCAAATACCCAACCCGATACCGAACTGGTCATTGCGCTGGGGCGAGAGGGCAAGGTGCTGGCCAAACCACGCGATGCACAGCGTTACCCACACACGACTGCCATGGCCGCCAAGTTCGAAACAGAACAGACAAAGATTGACTACCGCAAACGCAAGTGGATTGCTGAGCCACCCAACGGCTGGATCAAGAACGTTCTTGGGTTCAGGCAGTTCAGCATGCGAGGACTAAAGAAGGCACAGGCCGAGTTCAAACTCGTTTGCATAGCGCTCAACCTGCGCAGAATGGGGGCCATGCAGGCCAGTTGAACAGAAGACCGCTCAGAAAACCCAAATCTGACGGGCTGGTCGGGTTGAAGCAACCACCAATTCACCACCAGCACAGGTGTTGATGGACGCGCTCACCATAGCCCAGACGACTTTGTGCCGTCAAATGTCACAGTCGCCTTCAGCGCAAAACTTCTGTCGCCCAGACTCCTAGGCGTCGAGCGTGGTCCGGTTACCCCGTCGCAAGAAGTTGCATCCCCCGTTTCGACATCCCAGTCAATGCAGGCGGCATGGACGGCAGTGGCTCGGCACCTGATGGCCAACACCGATGATGTGGGGGATCAGTTTGCCGAGGAAGCGCGAAAAATCCACTATGGTGAAGCCGAAGAAAGAGGCATTCGCGGCAAGGCAACTCGCGCCGAGACGGCATCCTTGATCGAGGAGGGCATTGCGGTCGTGCCGTTGGAGTTGCCTGAATTTCTCAAGGGACCTTTGCAGTAAGTTGCCAGTTGCAAGCAACCGCAATGAAGAACCATGCGTGATTGGCAGCGATATCTCTGTCTGGTGGTGTTGGGCCCAGTGCTTTGGGTACAGGGAAAGTACGTTCGCAAGGTCACCCCAAAGTTGCCTGAACCCCCGGGGCCACGGGAAGGAGTTAAGGGCAAGGGGCCCACACTGCGCCTTTTGATCGCGGGTGATTCAGCAGCGGCCGGGGTAGGCGCGCAGTCTCAGGACCAAGCACTTTGCGGGCAACTCGTCCAACAACTGAGTCAACACTTCACGGTCAGATGGCAACTCAAGGCTCTGACGGGTCTGGATTCTCCTGGCTTGGAATCGATGCTCCAAACCGTGGGTGCACAACCCATCGACGTGGTGGTGCTGTCTATTGGCGTCAATGATGTCACCAGCCTGATGCAGCCCGGCGTTTGGGTTCGATGGCAGTCTCGCTTGGCACAAGGCATTCTTGCGCGTCACACGCCGAAGTTGTTAATTCATAGTGCCGTGCCTCCCATGCACGGCTTCACGGCCTTGCCGCAGCCACTGCGCTGGTTCATGGGCCAATGGGCTAGAGAGATGAATCGGCGCCTGGAACAATCACTGAACGGTGAAACCCGTCGGTTCTTTCGATGGCCCGTCCACGGCGTTGTGTCCGACGGACTGGCGAGCGATGGGTTCCACCCAGGACCGCTGGGCTACACGGCATGGGCAACAGGCTTGCGCGGGATGATCGCTGAACGGAAATTTGAACCCTCTGGACTGCCTTGAGTCACGAGTGGAGGAGCCAATCGAACCTGAAAACGCTATAACTCTGATAGCGTTTTGTGTACATTCTACGAGGGCTATAGCCCTATTTGATCATTAGAATTAGCCTGGGCAATCGCCGTGCAGGGGTCAGGTCCTATGCCCCAACAACCGCGCGGGCAAGAACAAGATGGTCTTGATCAGGGCCAGAACTGCGGACATCGTGATACCGACGAGGCGCAGTGGGATGCTCAGCAGCCATACGAGGGGCCAAATGAGCAGAACCAGCAACGCCACTGGCCAGCTCAGCAGAAGCAGGATGCTCCAGCCGATTAGCAACAACAGTGTGCTCATGGGATCAGGACTGATGGGCGACAACGGTGACGGTATCCAGTGTCACCTGTGTCGGTACCTGCCGCGCGTGTTCAGCACTTGCAATCTGTGCAACGGAATTGAAGGACATCAGCATGGAGCCGTTGGTGACGATGGCGAGCAAGGCCGCCAGGGTGATAGAGGCCAGGCGTGTTGTGTTGGAAGTCTTCATCATTTTCTCCATTTGGGGTCACTGTATGTGGCCCGTTGAAGAGAATGTAGGCAACTTCATCGGCAATTGCATTGCCATTGCGACGAAATGCAAGATGACACGATGCAGCATCTGAAATCGGTGATGAACGGTACCGCCTGCCAAGGGTTTTCGGTGTGGCCAGGGGGCCGCAATGGTAATATCACGCGGAGCCCCGAATCAATGACAACTCGCTTCGCTGGATACTTTCCCTTGGTTTTTGTTTTGCTGTGGTCCACTGGCTTTATCGGTGCCAGGTTGGGGTTGCCGCATGCCGAACCACTGACTTTTTTGCTCATCCGCTACATCGCAGTCATCGGGGGGATGACGCTGGTTGCACTGGCGACGCGCGCGCCATGGCCGTCTACGCCGCGGGCCTGGTTTCACATCGGGGTGGCTGGTTTGCTGTTGCACGGCGTTTACCTGGGCGGAGTGTTTGTCGCCATATCCAAGGGATTGCCCGCGGGCGTCACCAGTTTGGTGGTGGGCGTTCAGCCGCTGCTCACCGCAGTGGGTGCCGGCTGGCTGCTGCATGAAACCGTGCTCCGGCGACAATGGCTGGGCCTGCTGCTGGGTTTGGTTGGTGTGGGACTGGTCGTTTTTGACAAGCTGGGATCCGGTTTTGAAGCCGCAGCGCTGGTGCCCGCCGTTGCGGCGCTACTGGGTATCACCGCAGGCACCTTGTACCAAAAGCGCTTTTGTCAACCATTTGACTGGCGTACCGGCGCAATTGCGCAGTTTCTGCCGACTGCGGTAGTGACATTCGCTGTTGCCGGGTTGACCGAGAGCTTTCGGGTGGAGTGGACTGGGGAATTTGTCTTTGCGCTGGGCTGGCTGGTGCTGGTGCTGTCGATTGGCGCTATCAGTCTTCTGAACTGGCTGATTCGCCACAGCGACGCCGTTAATATTGCCAGCCTTTTTTATCTGGTACCACCGTGCACGGCGTTGGTTGCCTGGCAGCTGTTTGGCGAGGACTTCACCGGCCTCGCGCTGCTAGGCATGGCTCTCACCGTGTGGGGGGTCTACCTGGCACGCAGGTAGCAATTGCTGGGGTCACTTTTTCATATCAAAATCTCCTTACTGGAACTACCGTGCTTAAGACGATCAAATATTTGTCCCTTCGACGTGGGCCTTGGATGTTGCTGGCAGTAGCGGCCGTCGCGCTGGAATGTTTTGCGCTGTACATGCAGCACGTGATGGGTGTGGAGCCTTGCAACGAGTGCATCTACATTCGCGTAGGCGTTCTGGGGATTGGCTTGGCAGGCCTCGTTGGCGCGCTGGCGCCCCGCCTGTGGATCCTGCGATTCAGTGCCATTGGGCTGTGGTTGCTGTCATTGGGCTGGAGTCTGTACCGTGCCAACCTTTTGCTGGAACTGGAGCAGAAAGTGCGAATGGGCGGCGAGGCCGGCTGCGCACGTTTCAAGGGCTTTCCGGAGTGGATACCCCTGGAGCGCTGGCTGCCAAACATGTTTGAGCCGCGCGCCATGTGTGGAGACGTGAGCTGGACTTTCCTGGGCCAGTCGGTGACGTTTTGGATATGGGTGGCACTGTGGGGCTTTGCAGTTTTGGTGGCTGTAACGCTGCTGGCGCAAATACAGTCATCAAAGGAATAGCCAGCAGATACGGCGAAGTGAAGGCGCCATGTGTTCGCGCAGGGTGTTAGCGCGCCACACTCCGGCGGCTGGCTGTTTTTTTCTTGGTCACTCCTTCACTGGGTGCGCGTACAGCTGGCTGTGACAGCCTTTCACTCTGATCAAGGCAAAGAAGGGTGTCTACATAAGACACAAACCGGTTGAGATAGTCCGGCGAGATGTCGCGCATTAGTGCCAGAGAGCGCAACACCAACATGTGGGAATTGATGGGCCCCGCATTCTTGGGACCCTTGTCCATTGCGCGGGTTACTTGCCTCACCGCGCTCAACTTGGACCAGGTATTCCTGAACTGGCGAACCGATTTGAGTTCAACCCGTGGCGCCATTCCTGCTTGCTGAGTGGGGTCTGTGTGCTTGCGGGACTGCTGCTCCAGTTGCAGGGTGAGCTCGCCCAGAGAGTCATGTTGTTGAAGGCGTTTAAGGCTCTCTATGCTTTGCGCGAGTGTCTTCAAGTCGCCAGTCTCAAGCAATCGCTGCAGGTCGGCAGCAGCCTGGGGATGGGCCAGGGCTGCGGGCTCCATGGTCTGTTTGGCTTCAGAAAGGGCTTGCTGAAAACGTTGACCAAAATCCTGCAGTGCATGGCCCAATTTCACTTCGAGAATGCGCTTCACATTGGGGTTCTGAACCCGCGTGCGGCGCTCCAGCGCGTCAAGGTAATGAAGGCCCACAGGGTCGAACCGGTCCGCTCCGAGGCTGCGCAAATTGGCGATCGCCTCGCTGAAAGCGTCGGCTTGCTCCGGCACGCGACGCGCCCCTTCACCAGGAAGATGTTCACCCATGGGGTGCCGCTTTGGTGCTGCTGGCTTTGGGCACAGGGGCCATCTCCACACGCCTGTTTTGGGCGCGTCCCTTTTCATCGGCGTTGGGGGCAATCGGTTGCTCTGCTCCAAACGCAGCCGCAAACACCATGGACGAGGGCATGCCCTCGTCTATCAAGGTTCGGGTCACCGTGAGTGCGCGCTGGGCAGACAGTTCCCAGTTGTCGGCGAACTGGGTGTTTCCCCCGCGTATGGACCGGTCATCGGTAAATCCACTGACCATCAACATCTCGTCGCGCGAGGTCAAGTAGGTGCGAAGGGGCGTGACCAGGCTGTTGAGCAGTTGCCGACCTTCGGGCTGCAGTTGATCCGAGTTCAATGAAAACAAAACCCTGCCGCTGATGCCGATGCGTCCGTTGTTCAGTGTGATGCGACCTGCAGCCAGCGGAATCGCCAGCGCCTTCTCCAATGTCATGCGCCGCTGCTCTTCCATCTGGCGCTTCTTCACTTCGTCTTCCAGGTGCGTTGCCAATTCCAGTTGAACCACCAACACGCCCACCAGCAGCATGACAAATGCGCCCAGCAGACCCGACATAAGGTCACCAAAAACGGCCCAGACCGGAGCCGTCTGCTCCATGCCAGTGTCACCCTCATCCATTGGAAATCCCATCGGCTGCAGGCGCCATCTTGCCGGGTAGCTGGCGCAATTCTTCAAAAATCTCCTTCTGGGACATCAGGCTCAGGTCAATGATCTCGCGCGCCTGCGCAACGTAGTAGGCCATCTGGTCATCGCTTCGGGCCATGGATTTGTCCATGGCACCCTCAATGCGCTGCAGGCCGCCAATTAGTTTCTCGTTCGCTTCATTGAATGAACCCACCGCAAAACGGAAAGTCTCACTCAGGCTGGAAACTTCAACCGCGCTGCTGGTCACGTGGGCCGCAATATCAGACAGTTTGGTGGCTTCAGCATCCACCTGGTTCGCAAACTGGTTGCCTGCCTGGGTCAGGGTTTTTGCAGACGACGCCACCAGTGAGTCAATCACCGAACGCTGCTCGACCGATGCATGGTTGATGGCATCGAGCAAGGTGCTCAAGGTCTCCATGATGCGACTGCGATCTTCCAGCAACATGTTGTCGCGTGCCAGACTGTTGGAGATTTCTGCACGCAATTGCCCCAATCGTTCAACCGCGGCATTGCCGCGCTGCGCTTCCGCATCCCGTAGCGCCCCCAGCTCGTTGCGCAACAGTGTCGCCACCTGGTCCATGCGCTCGCCGTGCTGTCGGATCCAGTGTGCTTCGGAGTCCATTCGGGATTGCATCAATGCTTCTGACGCAGCTGCTACACGTGAAATCTCGGCCAGCGTGTTGCTGGCACTGGTCTCGGTTTGGGCGGTGATCGCCTGCGCTGTTTGGGCCAGCGTGTCCATCAGTGCCTGCCCGGTTGTGGCGGCAGTTGCGCTGAACCGAGAGGTCAGCGTATCAAGTTGTGTCTGCGTTGTAACGGTCATGCGCGCATGCGCCGCCTGTGCCTCGTGCGCAATGCCCTGCATCGCCGCTTCAACCACAGGCCTGATGCTGTCACCTGCAACTTGTGCGCTCTGCATCAGGCTGTCGCGCAGGGACTTATCAATCGCACTGGCCAGGTCCGTGTAAACGCCTGTGACCTGGCGGTGGAACGACTCCTGATTGCTGATCCATTGCGTGTTCAACTGCTGCCCCATGCGTTCCATGCTCGTCATCAGGGTTTGCAATTGATCCACCACTGCGGGCAACGCTTGTGACTGAAGTTGAATGGCCTTGAATGTTTCCTGGCGTTGGTGCGTGAGCGAAAATTGCCGCAAAGATGTGGCAATCCGGGTCTCCAGCAGTTGTGCGGCAAACATACGTTCGCGTCGGCTGACCGCCGACATGAGGCCCAGCATGGCTGAAGTAGCAACCCCCGCCACCGATGTGCCAAAGGCCAGACCCAGACCTTTGATGGGTGCAGCGAATGCCGAACGGATGGCCTGCAGATCGGTTGTTCCTTCCAGCGCAAATACCGCACCATTGAGGGTGACGACCATACCCAGAAATGTGCCCAGCATCCCCAACATCACCAGCAAACCCACCAAGTAGGGGGTGAGCGCCGGTCCGGGAAGGCCGGCGCGTTCGCCCTCTACCCGCGAGCGCACGGCATTTTGCAACGATGCAGGCACGCTGGCGAGCCAATCATCCAGGTTCACCATGGCATTTGGAATCGCCGATAGGGCGCCGAGCAGCGCAGTCGTTGCCTGGCGGAAACGGTGTAGTTCAAAGGCACCGAACGCGTAGACAGCACCAATGGCTGCGGTCATCGCCAGCGCCAAAATATGGGAGCCTGTAAATCCTGCGCCCACCCAGAGGACCGTTGCGGCGCCAAGAAGAAAAGCGCCGGGGAAAAAATATCTGTTCATGTCATCTATCAATTTCGTTTTGAAAGGCCTCGATCAGCCCCTCGGTGGGCTGCAAGCGCATGTCCAGTTCAGCAAGTTGCACGGCTTGCAAGTCGCTGAAAAAACGTGAGAGCCAACCTTTGGGTTTCATCCACAGGTCAGGGTTGTCAATTTCATCGATGTCGACTCGGGCCAGTTTGTGCGCCGTGAGGAGTTGTTTGAAGCGCTGTTCCAGAAGTGAGGGCAGGCGTGAGAGCAACTTGCTCTCACGATCGCTCAAAATGGTGTCGAATGCCGCGTCCAGATCAGCAAGTTGGCGTAGCGCTGGGGAGGTTTTGCCAAGCAGGTTCCTCACCTTCGCACGCAGGGACTGAATCTGCAGCTCTACGTCTCGTTGGTGCGCGAGATAGTACCTGCGATACGGTTCGAAGGAGACTGCATCCTCATAAGAAACACCGACCTTAGGTACGGGGAGGGACATGCGTGACCGCGTCCCGCTGGCTGAATGACGACTCGTTATCGCCAACATCATTTGGGTTTTTACCCGGGTGAATTCTTCTCCTGCGTCACAAATCTCTCCACTCTGTTTGCTTGCAAATGTATCGTGCGCCGTATCGTGCGCCGCTCTCAGCGCTATGGCATCCGTGAAACCCACCCAAAGGCCCAGTTTTTCAGCGAACGCATGACCGGACTCGGCTGCGTCCAATAAGGCCAGGTCGGCAAGAAGACGGGTGAGTTTTGAGCTATTGAAGTTTGTACGCGTGAGGGGTCGCGACATATGCAAGTGAAATCCAGATCGGCAGTAACCAGTCGCAACTGCGAACTTGCATGATGCATCTCAATTTTACCTTTAGAAAATATTGACCGGATAATGGCCCCGTGTCCCAACCTAAACCTGACTGGAGATTTGAATGTTTACCAACAACCCTTTTGAATCCGTGACCAAGGCCCTGCTAAACGGTGCAGGCAAGCTGTCATCCGATGATGCCCAGGGCGCCGCCAAGGAAATGATGGACAGTTTGCGAGCATGGGGCGACCTGGTGCAGACGCAAGCGCAAGCGGCCCAGGCGGCCAGTGTGCAGGCGGTCGAGGAGTTCAAGGGGGTCAGGGACCCCATGGCAGCGGTGGAAGCTTTCAAGACCAACACGCAAAAGATGTTGGCACTCACTGCCGCGCATCTGCAGGAAGCCATGGCGTTGAGTATTGAGCAGTTCAATTCTGGCGTTGATTTGCTGCAGCAGCGCCATCCCACACCCGATGCGTTTGCGCCAGTAGCCCACGGGATGAAGAAGGCTGCATCGGCATTGGAGAGTGGCGTGCTGGCTGCGTTGAATACGGGCGTTGAGGCCACAGGAGCCAAGCCTGCAGCGAAGAAGCCGCGGGCACGCTGATCCTGTCGTGTTCATAAAAAAAGGGTCCATCAGGACCCTTTTTTGCGTTTGCGACAGAGTCGCCCGTGCTTATTTTTTGGCAACTGGCTTTGCAGCCTTTTTTGCAGGCGCAGCAGCCTTTGGTGCGGCTTTGGCAGGCGCCGGTGCTGCAACGGCGGCTGGCGCGGCTTTCAGTGCGGTGCGCTGGTCGCGCAGGGCATTGATCTCTGCATTGATCTTGTCTTTGCGCTCGGTCAACTTGGCAATGCTGGCGCTGATTTTTGCAATGGCCTTGGCCGTCTTGGAGACGGGAGCCTTTTTGGGAGCTGCCTTGACGGCGGGCTTGATCACCTTGGCGGGAGTTTTTGCTTTTGGATTTGCAGCAGCTTTTGGAGCCGCCTTCTTTGCAGTTGCCATTTTGAAGTTTCCTTTTTATTGAACCAGCGCAGTTGTTGTGCCAGCCCGCCTATTGTCGCAATTTTTCTGGCGGCCCGCTTCTTTGTATTTGGCGGTCAACCATCGTGGCTCCCCAGCGTTGAGTGAGAACGCCGAGGTCCAACATGAAATCAATTACAAAATCCATCACGCTCGCGCTTCTCATTGCCACGACGGTTGGCAGTGCATGGGCTGACGGTCGGCGCGGGTATTTTCCGCAAGGCCAGCACCGCAACCACCACATGCGGGGGCATGACTCCGGCTGGATTGCACCGTTGCTGTTTTTGGGTCTGGCCGGAGTTGCTATTGGTGCGGCTGCAAGTCAGCAGAGCCCCCCGCCACCGACTTACGTCCAACCTTACGTTGCGCCCCAGCCTATTTACGTCCAGCCAGCCCCGGTCCACACGGCGCCTGTCTATGCCGCCCCTTCCATCGTGGTTCAGACGCCAACCCAGGCGCCCGCAAACGCCTGGTATTTTTGCAGGTCGGTGGGGCAGTATTACCCGTACACCCCACATTGCCCGGAGGGCTGGCAACTGGTGTCACCAACGCCCCAGTAGTTGTTGATTCTTTGACGCCTGTCAAAAATTGTTCTTGAGGCGTAAGCAACGCGCCAGCCCACATGGAATACAGTTGTGCGATTTTCCAATAATCAATCAACTCAAGGACGACAGCCATGGCCGCAGAACCATCAAAAATCATTTATACGCTGACCGATGAAGCCCCTATGCTGGCCACGGCGGCGTTTTTGCCTATCATTCGCGCGTTTGCAGCGCCTGCTGGCATTGAGGTAGCAGAGTCTGACATTTCCGTGGCGGCCCGCGTTCTGGCCACATTTCCGGAGTGTCTTTCGGATGCACAGCGTGTACCGGACAACCTGGCCGAATTGGGCAAGCTGACGCTGCTGCCCCAGACCAATATCATCAAGTTGCCCAATATCAGTGCTTCGGTGGGTCAGTTGATTGCCTGTATCAAAGAACTGCAGGGCAAGGGTTACGCGGTTCCAGACTACCCTGAGGCTCCCAAAACCGATGAGGAGAAATCCATTCGGGCGCGCTATGCCCGTTGTATCGGCAGTGCGGTAAATCCGGTCTTGCGTGAAGGCAATTCCGATCGCCGTGCCCCCCGGGCCGTCAAAGAATACGCGCGCAAGAATCCGCACAGCATGGCCGAGTGGAGCCAGGCGTCGCGCTCGCACGTGTCGCACATGCACTCTGGCGACTTCTACCACGGTGAAAAGTCCATGACGCTGGACCGTGCCCGTGACGTGAAGATGGAACTCATCACCAAGAGTGGCAAGACCATCGTACTGAAGCCGCTCACCAAGTTGCTGGACCGTGAGGTCATCGACAGCATGTTCATGAGCAAGAAGGCGCTTTGCGACTTCTACGAAAAGGAAATTGAAGACGCACGCAAGACCGGTGTCATGTTCTCGCTGCACGTCAAGGCCACCATGATGAAGGTCTCGCACCCCATCGTATTCGGCCACTGCGTCAAAATTTTTTACAGGGATGCGTTCGAGAAACACGCCAAGCTGTTTGAAGAGCTGGGCG
>DAOQRI010000034.1:0-12278 GCA_035355475.1 Rhodoferax sp.
GGCAAGCCTTGCGGCATCGGCGGCGGTCAGCTTTCTGACCTGGACCTTGGCTGTTGGCAGGATGGGTGACGGCGCCAAAACTTCAGGGGACACCGTAATTTTTTGCTTTGCAAGGGTGGGGTGCAAAGCCAGGGCTTCAATCGCCGGAGCAGCCGCTTCGATCCTTTCGACAGCAGCAGGCTCTTTTGAAAGAGCAGAAGAATTTGACTGTGCAAATGCACCGCCAGCCAAGGAAAGAGCAGTGAGAGTGAGGAGAGTTTTTTTCATGATGACTGCCTTTACAGAACTTCTTTGGTCCAAGAGATCGACTTGACGTAAATGCCAAATGGGTTCCAGAGCGCTACTTTTTGGTTTTCTGCCAGCTTGGCGTCAACCCCTACCGTGACGACCGCTTTCCAGTGTTCCGCCACAGCCGTCGCCCCAGGCTTGGCTTTGGTTTCCACCCAGGACACTTGGTAGGTTTCGCCACCCTGGGGGATGACAGATGAAATGTCGACGCGGGTGACCGAGCCATCTATCGAGAAAGGCGAGTTGTCCCTGAAGAAGTCATTCAGGAAGCCGGCTACATCGCGCCCGGCCATCGCGTACACCCGGTTGAGCGTGACTTGTTGGGCAACAGCATCCGGCAACATGGAGCGCACGTCTTTGATGAACGCTGCCAGTTGGGCCACCATCAGCCGCTTGTCAAAATCAGCCTTGGCTACAGGCGCAGGACGGGCCACAGCAACAGGGGAGCCGAGTTGATCGGTGACAACCACAAACGGCTGAATTTTTGCTTGGGATCCGATGAACACAATGCCCACTACAGCCACAACCGCCACGGCCAATGAGCCAGCGGCAATGCGTTGCCAGTTGCGCGCACGTGCGATCAATCCACCGTATCGCTCATCCCACTCCCGGCGGGCGTTGAGGTATGGATTTGGGTTTGGCATGCAGGCGTCCTTTTTGAGTGCTGTTGCCAAATACCGATCTGGCGCAAGCAATACAAAATGGGCATCGATCGCTCTGGCACGCAGCACAGTGCCAACCGACGGGAAAACTACCCGCTGTACGCCGAAAGAATTGCAGCAATTGCAAGAACCCAGCCGATCAAGCTAAGACCGCTCTCTTGCACGTCGCGCGTTTGGCATCAAAAATCCGGCGAGGTCTGTCACCACCGTTTCAAGAGCCGGGATGTCGATGGCCAAATCGCGAACGAAGGCAGCCCACTGTAGCTGCTTGCCTGAGTCGAACGCAAAAGCCTGCGTCAATGCCAAGGGTGCCTCAAGCGGAATGGCCGTGCCACGCCGTTCAAACGTAGCCGCGATGGCCCGAGGCAGGCGGTCATCATCAAATTCATAGCTCCGACTCAGAATCCACACGTCATAGAAATCCTTCATACGGCTGTTGGCCAATCCGAGCATGACCATGGCCTGAAATTTTTCGGCAATCACCGTCTCGCGGGCATAGACGCGCAGCCTGGGCTGCGGCAGATCGAGCAGGACCGGCAGATCGACCTCGTCAAGGCCGGGCTCAATGGCATCGCCAAAGCCTATGTCAACGATAACGGTAATACGCGCTCCAGCGAGCCCCCCAGTGGTGCGAAGGCGCAAGCCACCATAGTCAAGCTCTTCGCGGATCAACTCCACGCGCAGCGCATCGATGTCGAACACCATGCCGTCGTTGACCTCAATGGCGCAGATCTCACGAAACGTGACGAGCATCGAATCCGGAGCCGAATCGCCATAACCCAGAAAATCCACGTCGCGTGTCGGACGGTGCGGATCATCGAACCAAGTCGTCATCAACATCGCACCCTTGAGTACGAAGCGATCGCGATGGGGCGACAGGCTGAGCCGATGCAGAAGTCGCTCATTGGCATAGCGCGTCAGCAAAAGGTCAAAAGCCAGCCCCTTCTGGCGTGCCAGCGTCAGCAGGCGGGCGCGCACCGAGGTGCCGACGTCTCGCGGTTTCTTGGGCTCAGCCATGGGATGTCAATGCACTCATGTACGGCTCCATGATCTTCCAGACTTTCGCGTCAACAGCCTCTCTTGCTATTGCGGCGGGAGAAGCTTTTTTTTGTCTGAGTGCCTCGCGCAGTCCCTCCAGCGCGACGTTGACGCCGACGGTCTGCCGATACCGAAACAAGTCGGCAATGGTCTTAGCCACGCCGAAGATCGGCACGGATACCCCGTCAATAACGTGGCTTTCAACACCATGTAGCAGGCGTGGCCCTGAAAAGCGAACGAAACGAACCGGCGGATAATCAAATGTGGGGTGCCAGTCTTTCGAACCAATGGCCATCCAGACCTTGGGTGGAATCTGGTCAGTCAAACTGTGGAACGCCAGCGACGACGTCAGGCAGATGACTCCCTTGGGAACAAGTTTGGATGCCTCGGCAAGGGTGTGATTCACATCGAGAGATGCGTCTGCCAGCTGATACAGCCCGCGGGCAAGGCGAACCAGAACGCCCTCGCGCTCAAGGCGCGACACCGTAGCTGCAGTAATGCCCTTTGCATTCAATTCACTCAGGCGCGACATGCCCGTGGACTGCAGATGGGCCACAGCACGATTTCTCTGGGATGGTTGATTCTCGGGATTCACTGATACAAAACATTGGATATCGCCGAATAGTACCCTATGATTCATATCATTTTCAACTCACCATCACCCGATGAATGCGTTGCAAGCCACGCGGCTAGTTAACTGAATACCCATCTGGTCACTGCACGGTCTGTTGGTGTTTGGATTTACCGCTCAAATTCAGGCTCAGCAGCCTGTGGGTCTTTTTTTACAGACAAAAAAATTTCAGCTCTCGCTTTTTTCACGTCGGCAGCCGGTGCCGCGCTGGCAATGTAGTCACGAACGGCCTGGGGGCCGCCCTGGCCAAGCAAGTCCCGTGCATCCGCCCCAGCTGGGCATGATGCGGCAGCCACCGCCAAAACGAACCCAGTGTCCTTTGCGGCTTCCAAGGCACGCGGGATGGCGTTCGATTTGAGTCTTCCCGCAGCGTCACGGCCAATGTCGTGATCGGTTGCAATGACAACGCTTGGAAACAAGTCCGAGAGGCCGGTTTTTTTGACCCATTTGGCAACCCCCATCACATTGTTCGACGACAAAGCGCACAGCGTGCTGCCCGCACAGCTTTGTTGAATCGCAAGTCCTGTTGCCACCCCTTCACAGATCACAAGCGGCTTGTTTTTGTCAGCGACTGCGAGCCAGGCTTGAAGCGGAGCCAGCGAATCGCCGGTAATTGCTTGCATTAACGAGTCGGGAGCGGGCAAAGGCACAAAGGCGCCGACCGTTCGCGAGCCTTTGGCCATGATCTTGTCGGTGCTGAACGCGACTTTGGCCATCAGGTGTTGCACCCCGCACAACTCCACCATGTCCAGCCTGCACATCGGGTCAGGGCGAAACATGGGTGCCATCATCGTGCCGGTAAATCTATGATCCCTGGGGTACACCCGTAAATCCGAGCCGTTCAAAACAGCATTGCTCTTGACAAGGTGCCGATGATCAGCAGGCGCAATTTCAGCAGAAATCCATGAATTGATGGTGTCTCGATTCAAATCCAAGTCGACCGGATGAGATTCAGGCGCTTTCACCGTGCGCGGTAAAGCAGGTGAAGACCGGGGTGGTGAAAGATCGCCATCCAGGCCCAAGTCGCGTCCGGTGACAAACATGGTTTTCTTGCCATCACTGGTTGGCCTACCTTCCCGCCATGGCGCAGGAAGATCAATGTCGCTGCGAAATGAAAAAGCGGTTGCAAGGCCATCGTTGGACACCAGCAACTTGTAGACTGGTTTTTGATCGGAGGCATCGCAGTAGCGCCCGTGCAAGCGCGACGGAATCAGACCAGCCGCCTGCAAAGACGCATCAGCCGCTCGCCACACTTGTTCCGGGTCATACGAGCGCAGTTGCCCTGGTACAGAGGAAAATTTGGGAACTTTGTCCAGTGCTGTCAGTTCTTGGTTCACGGTGAGCTGGTCGACATGCGCCCGGAGCGCAGGGGTCGATTTGTCTCCAAGAGGGATGTCGCCTGCGGGAAGCCAAGGCTCACCCGCTGCGAGTCCCTTTTCTGCGTAGCGATGCCACATCTTTAAAATACCGTCTCGTGCCACGGACAACCGCCCGCCAGGAACTCGACTGGTTTCACCCGCCAAACGAAATTCGATCAGATGGTCTTTGACTTTGTGAATATCACAGCCGCGTGCAACAAGGTAGTTCTCAATTTTTTGGAGTGGCGCCACTTGGACTCCTTAAGCATCGAGCCCCATGCGCAGGCCAGGTGCGTGGCCTACATGGCCATCACTTACCCAGTGCGGTTTGCGACGATCGGCAGCGTATTGCAAGCGCTTTGAAAAGCTGTTTAACTTGTCCGCCATCGCGCCTGATTGAGGCTTGTAGTCCGCCTCGAACCGTTGTTGGGCAGATCGGGCATCGAATGCATTGGCAGCCGTACCACCGGTTGTGTTGTTGGTTTCTTGGCCACGCCCAGCACTGCCTTTTGCTGGATTAGCAGATGGATCAAAACGCGGGTCCACAAATCCTGGTGCCTCGGTCTGGCCGAAGCCTCGCCCTCCAGCTTTCAAACTTTGCCCAGCGAGTGGGCCGTCAGCAGGAGACGTTTCCACCTGGTAGCTCCCAGTGCCGCTGCGCAATGCAGAAGCCATACCTGCAGAGCTGGCAGTACCCGGTCCCGCAGCACTGAACAACGTTGCCCCTGATCTGCCAGGCATACCGTTGTTACCGCTGCTCGCGCCCGTACTGGTTTGAAAAGGGTTGACGGGATTGATCGTACCGCTGATGCCACCGCCATAGCCACCGCTGGCAGTAGCACCACCAATCGCCCCCGCCGCCTTTTGAACTGGCATCAATGCGCCCATGGCACCGCCCGTAAGCCCCAACGCGCGGGCACCAGCCGCACTCGTGGCCAGGCCCGCAACGACCGGTGCAGCACCGACCATGCCAGCCGCCGTACCAGCGCTTTGCAGCGACATCGCCACCGTGCCATTGAGCATCGCCCCCGCTAGTCCGGGCGCCATGTAGCCAGTGACACCATAGAACAGCGACGCGCCCCCCACACCCAGGTAGTCACCAAAGCTGGGGCCATCCGGATGCGCAGCATACGCAGCGGCAATGGTGTCTTTCAGCGCCTGCGTAAAACTGTCACCGAAGCCAATGATCAAGTAGATGGTGAACAGCTTGACGCCAATGGAAATCGCATAGCCAAAGTATTTTTCAGACAAATTGTGCGTCCAGCGCGAGCCGGAAAACCCCAGCATCAACGCGCCCCCGCCAATGATCAAATACGACTCGACCAGGGTGATGAGCAGTTGGACAGCAATCAAGCCGTAGCCAAGAATGATGAACACCGAGGCCACGCCCACAATGATGGAGCTCAGCATGAATTTACCAAGACCTTGACCCGAATTCGTCAACGTATTGATGATCATGCCGCCCGTGCTGGGTGCAGCATCATTGGAAAACTGCATCAGGCTGGCGGCCACTTCCAGCCCCTGGTCAAACACCGCCGAGGGCGACAACACCGAAGTGCCACCTACACCAGCACCCGCCACCTTGAATGAATTGATGATGGCAGGAATCCATTCGGGCGCCTTGATCAGCACCATGGCGAAAAATGATAGGGACATGACCTTGAACAAGGTTCCCACCATGATTTCTGAGAGCTCGGATTTTTTGAGAGTCAGCTGAATGGCCGACCAGGCAAATTCAATAGCGGCCAGGCCAAAGAACAAGGTTTTGGCATAGCCCAAGGCACTCGACATCCAGCCCCCGGATGCACCCTGAACCTGACTGACCAGCGTATCCATCATGCCCGCGGCATTCGCCAACGGCGCGATACCGAACAGCAGCAGAAAAATGGTCACGCGCATCGCGAACACCCTGATCAGTATTTGCCGGAGTGATTGCGAAAGAAGTTACGGTACAGGATTTCGTCCTGGTACTTCTCGTTTTCCTGTTTGGCGACCGCATTCAATCGTGCCTGTTCCGCCGCAATGATGGTGCCGTGCAGGGCTTGGGTCTCATTGACCATGATGCCGGCGATTTGATTGCCGGCCTGAATCGCCTGCAATCGACCGGCCGCGGATTGTGATGCGAGCTGAATTTGCTGCAAAGCACTTTGCGTGCTCGAAAAATTATTGGCGTTGTAGCCAAGCTGCTGCAATGCCGCGCCGATCTGGTTGTTGAGACCCTTGTTCCAGTTCACCAGGTTTTGTTGCTGATTCGACAGCAAATTGCCATTGCCGTAGGTCGTTTGCATGTCGGTGATGGAATTGACGGTGGCGTTCACGATCCCTTGGGTGTTTTGAATCGTGCTGACCAAGGACGTCAAACGGCCTGCGATGCCACTCCACGCCTGAATCGGAATGCCAAGCGTGTTCTGGTACATGTTTTGGTACATCTGGATTTGCTGCTGCAGCTGTTCCAGATTGCTGGTGTAGACATTAACCAATTCGGCATTGTTCATCCACTGTGTGGATTCCATGGCACCGACAAATCCACCGCCACCGGCGTGTGCGTATGGCGCCGTCGCGATGGCAGTCGCCATGGCAGCGCTAGAAAGCAGCTTGTTAAGCTTCATGGGGATCCCTTTTTTGAGTGCTGTTGCCCCATACCGGCAGCACGCAAGTTAATCATCAAAAGAGGCCCTCCCACGATCAAACAACCAGTAAAACCGTGGTGACACAGAGGATTTCTGTGCGAGCATCGGGCCAGGTGCTCGTTAGCCGACCTGTCACAGTCAGTAGCTATCCCATAAGCGTGCAGCATCAGACTGGCCACGTTCACGCAGCCAGGCAGACGGCCAGCCGCGTGCGTCAAGCTTTTGCAGATGCCGAATCCGCGTCAAATCTTCTCGGCCACTGGCGCCCACAAAAGCCATTTCAGGCGCAGTTAGGCCCAATTCAAAAATGCGTGAGCCGTCCGGATGCAAGTGGTAGTACTGGCGCTTGGGCATGGCGTTACTGACGATCTGGATTTGCCGCCGGTTAAGTCCAATGGCTTGGTACAGGCCGCACAAGGCTTCGGTTTGCGCTTGCGGGTTAGGCAACAGAATCTTTGACGGACAGGACTCGAAAATCACATCGGCAATGCCGCTGCCAGATAAATCGCTCAGGGATTGGGTGGCAAAAATGACGGCCACGTTCGACTTGCGCAGCACCTTCAGCCACTCGCGAATCTTGGCCCTGAATGCGGGGTGGCCCAACATGATCCAGGCCTCGTCAAGCACCAACAAGGTGGGCTGACCTTGAAAACGCTGCTCAAGCCGGTGAAACAGGTAGGCAAGGACCGGCAAAACAATCTTTTCGCCGCGTGCCATCAAGTGTTCAAGCTCGAACACCTGAAAGATGTCAGCCTGCAGTCCGTCGCTCTCGGCATCCAGCAGCCGCCCAGCAGATCCGCGCAGTGAGTAGTATTCCAAGGCTTCACGCAGACGGTTGTCCTGCAGGGTCAGCAGGAAGTTTGACAGCGTGCGTTGCGCCGCGCAGTCGGTTGAAGCCGCCAACTGGTTCACTGCACGAAAGAGTTCCTTGCGCAACTCCGGCGACATGACCACACCTTGCAGCTCGGCCAAGCTTTCCAACCATTCAGCCGCCCAGCTGCGCTCAACTTCATCTTCAATGCGTCCCAGGGGGCAAAACGTGATGTTGTCGGATTCGCCCGCGATGTCGTAATGCTGGCCACCGGCAGCAGCCACCAAGGGGAACATGGAATAGCCCTTGTCAAAGACAAAGGCTTGCGCGCCTGAATACCGAAAATGCTGCGCCACCAGCGTTGCCAACAAGGTCGACTTGCCCGAACCCGTCGGGCCGATGATGGCCGTATGACCCAAATCGCCTGCGTGCAGGCAGAGCAGGTAAGGTGTGGCGCCATCTGTTTTGGCTTGCAGTAGCGGCGCTGAATGCTCAGGATAGAACGGACAGGGATGGACATCCGCCCCGGCCCAAATCGCGGTGAGGGGCAGCAAGTGCGCCAGGTTCATGGTGTTGACCAGCGGGCGGCGCACATTGGCAAACAGGTTGCCAGGCATGCTTCCCAGGAATGCTTCCACCGCATTGACAGACTCGACGCGTGCTGAGAACCCGGCATTGGCGATCATCTTGGTCACGTATTGCGCGGCATCACGCAATGGCTGGAGGTTTGCGCTGGAGAGCAGGATCACGCTGGTGTAGTAGCCAAATCGCACCAGGCCGCTGCTGGCCTCCGCCATGGCGGCGACCGCGTCCGCTGCCATATCGTCGGCGTCGGCATTGACGTGCGTGACACCGCCACCTTGGCTTGAGCGCATCAAGTTCATCAGTGAAAGCCGCTTTTGCGCCCACTTGGATCGGTACTTGCCCAAGGCCTTGTCAGCCTCACGCATCGGCATGAAGATAAAACGGTTTGACCAGCGGTATTCCACGGGCAAGCGTGACAAGAAGTCCAGGATGCCAGGAAAGCTTGATCCAGGAAAGCCCGTGACTGCGATGCATATGGCTGTTTTGCCGTCAACCCGGGGCTCGAACCCGGTCACAAAGTCGTGTTGACCCAGTACCGAATCCAGGTACATCGGCACGGTGCTCATGGCGAAGCTGGAGCGCGGCTCTAGAGCGACACAGGCCGCCAGATGTGCCAGAAGTTGACTTTCCACTGTTCCAGTCTCAGCGTCGACGGTGTCCACCAGCCGACGGATTTTGAGGGTGCCGGCCAGCCGTGATTCAATTTCGGTCAGTGCGGTGTTAAAACGGTTCAAACTGCGCTCGGCCACACCGGTCTTGTGCGCGCCGTCGACAAAAAGCATCTCGGCTTTTGCCGCAGCATCCGGGTCCGGATGCCAGCACAGGACCAGCCGGTAGTCACTTTGAAAACCAGCCCAGTCGCCTTCATGCGCGAGACGGCGGCAATCGTCCAGCAGTCGGGTGGTACGGTCCGGAAAAGCGCCGTCCGCTGGGTAACCAGGGGATTGACGACGCACGGCATCCACATGCAAGCACCAGCCATCATCGAGCGCCAGGGCTGCATTGATGCGAGCCGATACCGCGGCCAATTCCTCTTTGGTGGCACTGTCCAGGTCCGGCCCACGAAATTCAAAACCTGCCAGCAAACCGCCAGATTTGGTGAGTACCACCCCGTTGTCGATCAGCGCCGCCCAGGGCAGCAGATCGGGCAAGCCTTGGGCCTGGCTGCGAAATTCTTTCAAGAGCATGGTCAGTCTCCGAAGGTGCGGGGCGAGGCAAACGGTGTTGCCGCGCTCTTGTAGAGCTTGCGGTAGCGCAAACTGCGCCCGAACGTCTTGGAGAGTTGGGAATCAAAACTGGCCGCACGGGTCAAGACCCAGGCGCCGACGGCCCACAAAACCAGACCAAAAATGGCGGCCCAGAGTTGAAACAGCGAAACAATGAACACACCGGCCACGATGCCAAGCGCCAGGATCAGCTCGCGCTCGGCGCCGAGCAGCAACATAGGCCTGAGCATGGACTGATGCAGCGGCACTGAAAAGTCAGCGCCGAGGTCTGAATTTTGATCGGCCATGATTTGCGGTCAAAGCGGTAACATCAGATCAACGCACCGCTGTTGACCAGGCCGATCATGCTCAGAAAGTTGGCGCCAAAGACGATCAACGCCACACCGAGCACCACGTACAGCAGTTTCTTTGCAATCCCACCCAAGTCGTCACCACCAAAAATCAGCGCCGCGCCTGCTGCCAGAAAGGCCACGGTGGAAATGCCGGTGGCCACCGGGCCAGTCAGGTTGTTGACCACCGTGGTGATGGGGCCGTCCCAAGGCAGGGCAGGGCCGGCGTGGGCGACCTGGGAGGCAAGGGCGGTCATGCACCAGATGACAGGCGTGACCAGCTTTTTGAGGGAATGGGTGAGCTTGGTTGTTTGGAAATGCACGGTTTGCTCCTGTTGGAAAAAAGACACCGGCCTGTTTGGCTGGTGCTTGATACCGCTGGACTGCAAATGGGAAAACTGCGGCGTAGCGCCCGCGTGTAATGCAGCTCAACTACCCGGTTCTGGCGGAGTGCGAGGCCAGCAGCCGATCACCAAAGGTTATCCACAGAACCACGGCATAGCACATACCGGCGAACACGGCATAGCAGGTTCTGACACGGCATAGCGCATACCAAACCACGGCATAGCAGATACCGGCGCACGGCATAGCACATACCGCGACAAAGTAAAAATTGTCAAAATCTCAAGGCAAATCAATGGCTTGGGGGTGGTGCAAAAAGCAGCTAATCTGTCTTTAATCTATCTCTAATCTGGCACGTTCAAATGTGCCGTGCTGACCCGAAGCGCCGTGGCACGCACACCCATCGGCTCGCTGGTCACCAAAAAGCCCAGTGAGGTTTTCAAGTTGCCTGGCTTGAAGCTAGCCAACTGGGGCACAGTCACTTGATTTGACGCGCAGGTTCAGGGTTGCCCGCGAGAACGCCCACGTTTGAGCAGATGCCTTGATTGACTTGCCGTTGGCAGTTTTGACAGGTGCACCAAGTCCGACGCATCGATCTTCCAGGTCCAGTTGGTGACTTCTTCCAGCTTTTCCAGGGCTGATTTCAGGTCTTGTTTGAACCCTTTGAGGCTGGAATTTTGACTGCCGCACAGCCGGTGCAAGGTTTCAACTTTGACTGGGAAGGGCTTGGCATGGGAGCTGTAATACCCATGCAACCATTGGGCAAGAGGCCGTTTTTTGAGCGCCATGCGCTGGCCAAATTCCACGCTTGACCAGCCATCCAGGCCATAGAGCTCGATGAGCTTCGGATTCATTTCAATCACGTAACGGCCACTCTGATCGTCCCTGCCGCCGTGGCTCAGGATTGCTCCGAAATAGGCCCGGTGGCCATCCTTGATTTCCACCACGCTGGCTGCCAAGCGCGCAAACGCGCCTTTCAGCCATTCATGCTGGCTTTTTCCGTTGCCACGTCCAATGCACTTCAAAAATTGTGATGCCGTGAACTGAATCCTGCACCCCAGCCCGCCAGTTCTGGCCAACTGTAGAGATTGTTCCCAGACGTCCAAATCAGCCTGATCCAGTTGCGGTCCGGTGTGAATGATCTTGACACCATCGACGCTGGCTTTTTGCACACGCTGCTGGAAAGATCTTGGGCCGCGTCGTACCACGCCAAACAATGCAGACCGAAGGACGCTGTTGGGTACGCCCCGGCAGACCTTCGCCCACAGTGGCAGTTGCACATCCAAAGGTCTATTCGCGCCAACGGGTTGAAGTGCCGCAGCTGGTTGCCCCCGTGCCTTGACTAGCGCCAGGTTTTCTTCAAAGGTCCTTTTTTGGCGCATCAACCTGACGCGCCAGTCTGATTCTTGCGAGGCCGACCACGGCCACGTACCGGCTTGGTCAGCACGACCGTGGCTGGGCTTGCCTGTACCAGTCCGGACACTGAGATGCAGCCGGTGGTCGTGGGTGGCAAACCCTTGATAAATTCCTGGATGTCCGATGAGCGCCACCGGACCGATGTACCAATTTTTACGGGCGGAGGAAAGCCGGGTGGCGGCTTCTTGCGCCCGTATTGCCAATTCCAGATGGAGGCGGCACTGATTTTGAGTATCTTCGCAACATCGACGGCAGCCAACAGTTCCAAATTCTGCATTTTGATCAACTTTAAAAGTTGACCCCTGCGAGTTATGTTGGAGATTTAGCGCGCCCACGCAGCCAGCGGACGGGATCGATAACCCGCCGACGCTCACGCGCAGGCGATTGGCGGGCACGGAAAAAGTTTTGGGGTGAGCGTGTCGGTCACCGTACACAGGACCGATTTAACAATGGAGCGCACGCGCAGTTCGGCGGCAACGATTGCTTTTATGGCAGACCAAAGAACCGATGATTGCGCCACAGCTCTTGCGAGTGCAGCGCGCCGAAGTAACCTGACGATATTTTGTTGATGTGCATCCCTGGCCCTGTTTTCTTGTTTGATGGCGAACTCTATTTGAGCTGCCTTACCGATTCCTGATTGTGTTGCCAGGTGCGCGAGTTTCACAAAAACCATGCCAAGCACAAGACATGCAGCGTGACCATAAAAATGGTCGGAAACAATTTCGAATTGAATGGCGCAGACAAGCAGCAACTCAAGGGCCAACATTAACTTGCCATAGGTTTTTTGAATAAAAATGGTGTTGATGAGGGTGTCATGACGGTGATTGAATATCGCATGGTCACGCATGATGTTTCTGTCTCATCCAAGTCGTCTCAACTCAAAACCAATCGCACTCGACCAATTGGTGACTTCGGCTACTTCATCAATAATTCGGCCGGTGGAATTTCTGCGGATGGATATC
>DAOQRI010000035.1:0-11873 GCA_035355475.1 Rhodoferax sp.
GTGAAAGCAGCCCGAAACAAGTGTGGCTGGAGGATTACCCCCCAGGCGTAGACCCAACCGCATGGAGAGTGAAGATGGGGGCTTTAAACACGGCTCTGCTGGGAATCGAAAAGGTTCTGCGCAGCCTGGCCGACGCGTCACCTGCAATCGATGGGTTGCGTCAGCGTGCCTCGAAGTTGGCGGATGTAATGGAGGGGTTTTCGCGTCCCGTGCAAGAAGGATGGGTTCGGTGGATTGACGCCGGCACCCGGATGAAAATGGTGCAGTCTCCTTTGGACATAGCGAACACCATGCGCGCCCTATTCGCCCCGGAAAGCGCCGTGCGCGAGGGCGCCAAGTCCTGGATATTCACTTCTGCCACCTTGGGACACGATGCTAGCTTGGCTCAATTTGTGGAGTCCTGCGGTTTGCAGGGAGCGCGGGTGATGCAAGCACAGAGTCCTTTTGACTACGCTTCTCAGGCGGCTCTCTATATTCCGGTCAATATGCCAAAGCCGTCGGCGACAAACCATAGCGAGTGGGTTGCAGACCTGACTGAAAGAGGTGCCGGAATTTTGGGGGGGCGCACTTTGGTGCTGACGACCACGCTCCGCGCGATGCGTGACATTGCTGAAAAACTGCGTCAGAGATGCCCAACGCGGTCAAGTGCGGAAGTATTGGTGCAAGGTGAATCGTCCAAGCGGGAACTCATCGAGCGCTTTCGTAGCGGCATGGTTGAGGGTTCCACTGGCTTTATTTTGGTTGCAACAGCATCATTTTGGGAAGGAGTTGATATTCCCGGGGATGCACTTCAATTGGTTGTGATTGACAAACTACCATTCCCACCACCCAATGACCCATTGGTGGCGGCAAGGTCCCGCTACCTAGAAGAAAGGGGCCAAAAGCCGTTCCAACATTTGCACATACCCCAAGCAGCTATCGCGCTCAAGCAAGGTGCCGGACGCTTGATTCGCAGCGAAACGGACCGGGGGATATTGGTGGTTTGCGATGTCCGACTGGTTCAAATGGGCTATGGACGTCGCATTTTGTCTGCCCTGCCAGCAATGCGAAGGATTTCTGCCGAAGACGAGTTTATTCAGGCACTGAACGCGCTCACCATACCTTCCACCAAGGCTCGCTGACTGTGCGCGCGCCTTTGGCCAGCAATTCAGATTGGGGATAGTTTTTTTCCAGAACCCTTTTCGCATCATCCCTTAGCTGTGTGAGACCCAGAGCATCGTAGGAACGGTACAGAATGTACAAAGCTTCTTCAATGGCCGGAACTTCTCGGTAATCCGAAACAGCCAACTGGGCCCGGTTCACCGCGGCCAGATAGGCTCCGCGCTTGTAGTAGTAGCGCGCCACATGCACTTCATATTGGGCTAACGAGCTAACGATGTAATTCATGCGCTGTCTCGCGTCGGGCGCGTAGCGAGAGTCAGGAAATCTGTCCACCAGTTCTTTGAACGCTTCAAAAGATTCTTTTGAAGCCTTTTGGTCACGTTCAGAAAGATCCTGTCGAGTAAACCGCGCAAACAAGCCTAAATCGTCGTTGAAGTTAATCAGGCCTTTGAGGTAAACGGCGTAATCCATGGCCGGGCTAACGGGATGCAGTTTGATAAAGCGCTCCAGTGTGGCTAACGCTTGTGCAGGCTCCGCAGATTTGTACTGTGCATAGGCTTTGTCCAATTGGGCTTGCTGGGCCAGGGGAGTACCTGCTGCACGGCCTTCGAGCTTTTCCAGCAACAGAGTTGCCCGCTCCCACTGAGATGCTGCCATTTCCTCCTTGGCTTCGGCATAGATCTTGGCCGGACTCATGGTGGCTGTCTTGTCAACAGTGGTGCTTGAGCAACCCGCAATCAAGAGTACGCCAGCTGCTAGCAGCGAAACCCAAACGACCGATAATTTGACACGAAGCATGTTAGGAAACTTTCTTGAGACACAGCACGGGAATTATATCGACCACCCCAGTGGGAATAGAGGCTGACGATACGGGTGACCTGTCGGAGGATGTCGATTGGCGCAAGGTTACCGTTGCGCCGGAGCGGCATGGTGGACGTCTGGACCATGCGCTGGTTGACGCTGCGCCAGAGTTTTCGCGCAACTATCTGCAACAGTTGATCGAGGCAGAAAGGGTCACAGTCAACTCGCAGGTTGTTCGCAAGGCATCGTGCCGCGTGAAGGCCGGAGACCTGCTGACAATTGAACTGAGGCCAACCCCTCAAAGCCAGGCCTTTGCGCCCCAACACATGGCGCTGGATGTGTTGTATGAAGATGAACAAGTGCTGGTCATCAATAAGCCTGCTGGTTTGGTTGTTCATCCGGCTCCGGGCAATTGGAGCGGAACCTTGCTCAACGGCTTGTTGGCATACGATCGACGACTTGCAAAAGTGCCGCGCGCTGGAATCGTGCACCGACTGGACAAGGATACGAGCGGGCTCATGGTGGTTGCGCGATCTCGTATTGCGATGGATGCCCTTGTTCAAGCAATTGCAGCCCGAGATGTAAGTCGCCAGTATCTGGCGGTTGGTCATCATCCTTGGATCGGTCCCTCACTGCGCACGGTTGACGCCCCGATTGGCCGGGACCCTAGAAATCGCTTGCGCATGGCGGTGGTTGATCTTGAGAGGCATCCAGGAAAAACGGCGAAGACGGACTTTGTTCTGCTGGACAATAGTGAACATGGATGCCTCGTCCGATGCATTTTGCATACGGGGCGAACCCATCAAATCCGCGTTCACATGGCTGCTTTGGGCCACTCGCTGGTCGCAGACCTGGTTTATGGCGGGACCTGCCTGCCCACGATGTCGCGCCAGGCTCTTCATGCAACCCGCTTGGCGTTTGCTCACCCGACCACCCAAGAGTTCCTAATATTTGAGAGACCTCCGCCAGTTGATTTTGCTTCACTGTTGCAGATGTGGGGCCTGCGCTACAATCCAGGTTAACGGGCGTGAGGCCTGAACTTACCCGCGAGAATGCCGGGTGTTTGCACAGTGATCCTGTCAGGTCTGCTGCCTGCTACTGGGAATCAGGTTGATTTGTCACTTTCGGTGACGTTTCCGAAAAAGCCTTGTTATGAATATGGTGGATGCCAAGCGTGTCCTTGAGACAGCACTATTGTGTTCCCAACACGCGCTGCCATTGCGTGATATGCGGGCACTTTTTTGCGAGTCGCTGGGTACAGATTCGCTCAAGAATTTGCTGGATGAGTTGCAGAATGACTGGTCTGCCCGCGGGGTTGAATTGGTCTGTGTTGCCACAGGCTGGCGGTTTCAAAGCAAACCAGAAATGCGAGAGTACCTGGATCGACTGCATCCGGAGAAGCCGCCTCGCTACACGCGCGCAACACTGGAAACCTTGGCCATCATTGCCTATCGGCAACCAGTAACACGCGGTGATATGGAAGATATTCGCGGGGTTACCATTAATTCCCTTCTCATCAAGCAATTGGAAGACAGGGGGTGGGTAGAGGTGATTGGTCACCGAGAGGCCCCGGGGCGACCGGCGTTGTACGCTACAACGCGACAGTTTTTGGATGATTTGGGGCTGCAATCCCTCGATCAATTACCGGTGCTGAGTGGAGCAGTAAACACGGCGGATGTTTTTGGCGTGCTTACCGATTCAGCTGATGGCAGCTCATTTGATAGCAGCGCGCTATCACACGCACTTCCTGATGCGACCCTGCAAATCGCTATCCCGTTGGAGCATGAGTTAGCGCAACCGCGCCCATTGATTGGAATACGAGAATGAATGACACAAATCCTGCGGATCAACCCATTGCGGTGCAAGACGATACTGCGTCCGCTTTGAATAGACGCGACCCCGCCGTATCCGGTTCGAATAACCTGACCCAACCTGAAGCAACCTCGATAGAAGGATTGCCAAGTGGGCTGTTAGAGGGGCCCATTTCGCCTAGACACAAGTCCACGCAGGAATTGAACAACCGTTTCAATGACGTTATTTCAGGTCAGTTTGATGCGGATGAGGATCTTGAAGAATTGATTCCCCCAAAGCGCGTATTGGCGCCTATGGCAGAAACACCCAAGCTTCATAAAGTTCTGGCGCAAGCGGGCATGGGTTCCAGGCTCGAAATGGAACAACTCATCGTCGAAGGGCGCATCTCTGTCAACAACGAGCCTGCGCACATCGGTCAGCGTATTCAATTTGGTGACAGTATCAAAGTCAACGGCAAGCCTATCCGGTTTCGAATTGACCCGCCACCCGCGCGCGTGATTGCCTATCACAAGCCTGTGGGAGAGGTGGTGACACATGATGACCCGCAGAATCGGCCAACCGTCTTTCGCCGACTTCCCAAACTGCACCAGGGCAAGTGGCAGTCCGTCGGGCGCCTGGACTTGAATACTGAAGGCTTGTTGCTTTTTACCAGTTCAGGTGAACTGGCCAACAATTTGATGCATCCCCGTTTTGGGCTAGAGCGTGAATACGCCGTTCGAGTTTTGGGCTCCCTCAACAAGGAAGAAAAACAGGAGTTACTGTCTGGCGTCAAGCTGGACGATGGCATGGCCAGTTTTGGGTCAATTGAAGATGGCGGTGGTGAAGGCTCCAATTGTTGGTATCGCGTGACTATTTCTGAAGGGCGAAACCGTGAGGTTCGTCGCATGTTCGAAGCAGTAGGGCATGCAGTGAGTCGTTTAATCCGTATTCGGTATGGCGCAATGGTGCTGCCTAGAGGATTGAAGCGAGGCGCCTGTATGGAACTGGACGAGTCCGACATTCGTGCTTTGGTTCAGGCTGCAGGTGGCCGTGGAACCAAAAGTAACGAGCATGAAGAAGGTGCCACACGTGGAAATCTTCAAAATCCGGGGCAACGTCGCGCGAGAAGGACAGGGGGGCCACGTGGTGCAAACGCCGGACAGCGTAGCCCGTCGCCAGGTGGTTTCAATGGTCCAGGAGCCCCGACAGGCGGCAGAGGAGAAGGAAACCGTTTTGAAAAGGTTCAGGGACAGCGTGGAGGTGCCTCACAGCCAGACCCCATGAAAACTGCATTTGGGTATATCGGCGCAGACAGTTTCACGCGTCAACGACAGGAGTCAGGACAAAAAAAACGCGGCGGGCAGGGCGGGGGGCAACGCCGCAAAGGAAGGGGTTGATTCCCTTCAAATGCTAAAATCATAGGCTTTGCTTCACCATGAAGCAAGAACGTTGTTTACCAATTCAGTTCAGGAAAAATTATGACAATCGAACGTACCCTTTCTATCATCAAGCCAGACGCCGTCGCCAAGAACGTCATTGGACAAATTTACGCTCGCTTTGAAGCCGCTGGTTTGAAAGTTGTTGCAGCCCGTATGGCGCATCTGTCGCGGGTCGAAGCAGAGGCGTTTTATGCAGTCCACAAAGCCCGTCCTTTTTTCAAGGATCTCGTGGAATTTATGATTTCAGGTCCGGTGATGATTCAAACGCTCGAAGGCGAGAATGCAATTTTGAAGCACCGCGACCTCATGGGCGCAACGGACCCCAAGAAAGCTGCGCCAGGTACCATTCGTGCAGACTTTGCCGACAGCATTGATGCCAATGCCGTGCATGGCTCCGACGCCGCTGAAACTGCCGCGGTTGAAATCGCGTTCTTTTTCGCCGGCATGAACGTTTACTCACGCTAAGCCATGAAATGACAGCCAACCTGCTTGATCTAGATCTTGACGGATTGGCTGCTTTCTGTGAGCGGCTAGGGGAAAAGCGCTTTCGGGCGATCCAGCTTTTTCGATGGATTCATCAGAAGGGCGCCGCGAAGTTCGACGACATGAGCGACTTGGCAAAATCTTTGCGCGAAAAGCTCAAGACTACGGCTGAAATTTCGGCACTTCCTGTATTGGCCCAGAACTTTTCATCAGACGGTACGATCAAATGGCTATTTGACGTAGGTGATGGCAACGCAATTGAAACCGTTTTCATTCCTGAAGATGACCGGGGCACTCTGTGCATTTCCTCTCAGGCAGGGTGTGCGGTCGCCTGTAGATTTTGCTCAACCGGCCATCAGGGATTCAGCAGGAATCTGACCGTCGCTGAGATCCTTGGACAGCTTTGGTTCGCGGAGCATTTTTTGCGCCGACATTTGGGGCAAGTCGATCGGGTAATTTCCAACGTAGTCATGATGGGAATGGGTGAGCCGCTTCAAAATTATTCAACGTTGATACCTGCGTTGCGCGTGATGCTGGATGATCATGCATACGGTCTCTCTCGTCGGCGGGTCACTGTGTCCACCTCTGGGGTCGTACCAATGATTGACCGGTTGGGTAGCGATTGTCCAGTGGCGCTAGCCGTGTCATTGCATGCGAGCAACGACACGCTGCGGAACGATCTCGTACCATTGAACAAGAAGTACCCCCTTGCAGATTTGTTACAAGCGTGCCGCCGCTATTTGGATGTTGCTCCGCGGGACTTCGTTACCTTTGAGTATTGCATGTTGGACGGCGTCAACGATACGCCCGAGCACGCAAACGAATTGGTGAACCTAGTGCGAGAACACGGTGGCCGCAACGGATGGTGCAAGTTCAATTTGATTCCATTTAACCCGTTTCCTGCCTCCGGCTTGACACGATCTTCTGCGACTGCTGTTACTTCTTTTGCGAAAATCCTGAATGAGTCAGGAATAGTGACTACTATCCGCAAGACGCGCGGTGACGATATTGATGCTGCCTGCGGTCAGTTGGCAGGTGATGTGAAGGATCGAACGAATGTTCGCAAACGTTTTGGTGGGTCAAGAGTGATCCCCATTGGCAAGGCATTGGACCAATTCCAGCTGGTAGAGAGGGCTCAGTAGATGATTGCTAAGTTGCGAATCAGCATTGCGGCATTTGCTGGCATATTTTGTTTTTTCTTATTAGGTATGTCCGCCATCGTTTTGTCAGGTTGTGCATCCAACGCGGTGAGCGGGGGCATGAATTCTGATATGGTGACCGATTCTGACGAGCCCGACACACGCAAAAGAGCTCGATTGCGGCTGGAGTTGGCCGTAGCCTATTTCGACAAAGGCCAGACCACTGACGCCCTTGATCACCTCAAGCAATCTATCGTAGCGGATCCGAATTTGTTTGATGCGTACAACCTGCGGGGGTTGATTTACATGCGGCTCAATGATGTTCCGCTAGCTGAAGAGAGCTTTCGACGTGCACTTGCGATAAACCCTAAGGCTGCATCAGTTCAACACAATTACGGATGGCTGTTGTGCCAACAAGCGCGCTTGCCTGAAGCCGTGCAATTGTTTGGGAATGCCCTGTCAAATCCGGGCTATGGCGATCGCGCGAAGACATGGATGGCCCAAGGGCTTTGCCAACAGAAATATTCGCAAAACGCCGAAGCAGAAGCAAGTTTTTTGCGGTCATATGAGTTAGATGCGGGCAATCCGATAACCGCCTACAACCTTTCATTGCTCTTGTTTCAGCGTGCTGAGTTCGTGCGCGCTCAGTTTTACGTTCGACGTCTGAACAACAGCGAGTTGGCGAATGCTGAATCATTGTGGCTGGGTATAAAAGTGGAACGTCGTTTGGACAATCGCGAAGCCACCTCACAGTTAGGAGCGCAACTGAAGAAGCGATTCCCCCAATCGCGGGAGTATTTGGCTTTCGAGCGGGGTGCATTCAATGAGTGAGTTGGATATTTCCAGTTCGGTTGCTGACAATACTCAATCTGCTGAACTTGCTGGGATGACTGCCGGCTCGATACTTCGAAGCGCACGGGAAGCAGCTGGTCTGCATGTGGCTGCGTTGGCTGTTGCGATAAAGATCCCAGTGAAAAAGCTGGAAGCACTGGAGAGTGACAGACTGGACTTACTGCATGACGCAGTGTTTGTTAGAGCGTTGGCGGCCACGGTGTGTCGTACTCTAAAAATTGACTCTGCGCCAGTGTTGGCTAAATTACCGGCGACTACGTTGCCCAAACTGAGCTCTGATGAACGTGGGATCAACGCGCCGTTTCACCCAGCGGGCGACAAGAATGGGTTTTCAGTCCCTACATTCTTGACTAAGCCACAGGCTTGGCTTGTATTTTTGTTGCTGACCGGAGTCGGTGCGGTTTTCCTATTTCCTGAAAAAGAAGTGCAGGAACCCGCGTTTGCACAATCGAGTCCATTGCCCAAAACAGCAGACCCTTCAGAATCGACTTCCGCTGAGATGCCAGTTGCTGTTTTAAAGAATTCAGCGACGTCTGCGGAAGTGATGGCAACGACTCACGCTACTGAAGTTGGAAACAACACTAAAACAAATGCAGCTCCTGGCCCACAGATTGCAGTTTCAGATCCTGGACCGATGGAACGTAGTTCCGCTTTAGCGCAACCAGGATTGGCAAGTTCTGGAACGATCGTGTTTAAGGCCAGAGCGGCATCGTGGGTCAAAGTGGTTGATTCCGCTGGGGTAGTTAGGTTAAGCAAGACCCTGGCTGACGGCGAAATTGCAAGTGCATCTGGACCTGAGCCATTGTCGATTGTGGTTGGTCGGGCAGATGTGGTCGATGTTGAAGTTCGTGGCTTACCATTCAATTTGAGTGTGGTTGCCAAGGAAAATGTTGCTCGCTTTGAGGTGAAATAGTGGAGAGTCGTTTGCCTATAGCCCTTTCCAATCCGATCAGGAGAAGCGTGTTGCAAGCGCGCGTCGTCTGGGGCTCACGTATTGTCACAATGGGTGGCGATGCGCCCGTTCGTTTGCAGTCAATGACAAACACGGACACCGCAGATGCCATTGGAACGGCGATCCAAGTCAAAGAGCTTGCCATTGCCGGGTCGGAAATGGTGCGAATTACGGTAAATACCCCTGAGGCGGCTCAGGCTGTTCCCTACATTCGAGAGCAGTTGGACAAAATGGGCATTGATGTCCCTTTGATTGGCGATTTTCACTTCAATGGACATCGCCTTCTTACGGACTATCCCGAGTGTGCCGAAGCGCTTTCCAAATATCGAATCAACCCTGGCAATGTGGGCAAGGGCGATAAGCGCGACCGCCAGTTTTCACTCATGATAGAGGCAGCCTTGAAGTGGAACAAGCCTGTTCGAATTGGCGTGAACTGGGGTAGTCTGGATCAGGAATTGCTGGCCCATTTGATGGACGAAAACAGTCAGCGATCCAACCCTTGGGGCGCCAAACCGGTGATGTATGAGGCGCTGATAACGTCAGCGATCGAATCTGCCAAGCGGGCTGAAGAAATTGGGATGAAAGCCAGTCAAATTCTTCTTTCCTGCAAAGTCAGTGGCGTTCAGGATTTGATCGCGGTCTATCGAGAGCTAGGAAGTCGCTCACGTTATCCACTTCATTTGGGACTTACTGAAGCGGGTATGGGCACAAAAGGAACAGTAGCCTCATCAGTTGCCTTGGGCGTTTTGCTGCAAGAGGGCATTGGCGACACCATTCGGGTGTCTTTGACGCCCGCGCGTGGCGAGTCACGCGCACAAGAAGTAATCATCGCGTCGGAAATTCTTCAGGCATTGGGTTTGAGAAATTTTGTGCCAAGCGTCACAGCGTGTCCTGGCTGCGGTCGGACAACAAGCACGACCTTTCAGGAGTTGACGCAGCAAATTGATGAATTCTTGAGGGCCAAGATGCCGGTATGGCGTCAAGATTTTCCTGGTGTCGAAAATCTAAAGGTCGCCGTCATGGGTTGCATCGTCAATGGGCCTGGCGAAAGCAAGCATGCGGATATTGGAATCAGTCTTCCCGGGACGGGCGAGGCACCAGCAGCGCCGGTTTTTATCGATGGTGAAAAGCGCATGACGCTGCGTGGTGAGTCAATCGCTGCCGATTTTCAGGCAGTGGTGGAGAACTACATTCAACAGCGTTTTGGCCCTAACGCCAATTCAACAATTCTCTGAAAGTTTGCATGGTCGCCACATCTACTGTCGGTAGAGCGGGAAAGCTTTACGCCGTAAAGGGCATGAATGACATATTGCCACCCGATTCCACACAATGGGAGTGGTTTGAAGAGCAGGTGCGTAGTCAAATGGCGCGCTATGCATACCGCAACATTCGAACGCCAATCCTCGAGTCCACTGCTTTGTTTGTCCGAGGAACCGGGGAAACCACGGATATCGTTGAGAAAGAAATGTATGCCTTTGAGGACAAACTCAATGGCGAAGCGCTTACCCTGCGCCCAGAAAATACCCCCGGAGTTGTGCGTGCGGCCATCGAGCACAACCTGACCTATGACGGTGGTAAGCGGCTCTACTACATGGGTCCGATGTTTCGGCATGAGCGCCCCCAACGCGGACGTTACCGGCAGTTCTATCAATTGGGTGCGGAAGCTTTGGGGTTTGCGGGACCGGAAGTCGATGCAGAACTCATGCTTTTGGCGCATGAACTACTGCGCAGCTTGGGCGTCTGCGGGGTGCGAGTGGAACTGAACAGTTTAGGCGTAGCGAGCGAGCGACATGCTCACAGACTGGCACTGGTCGCTTATTTTGAGAAGCACGCAGAAATGCTGGATGCCGATGCCAGGCGCCGATTGCATTCCAATCCACTGCGGATTCTTGACACCAAGAACCCGGCAATGCAGGCCATGGTGCAGGATGCGCCGCAGTTGCTCAATTTTTTGGGCGACGCTTCCTTGAAACACCTGGACACCGTCAAGACTTTGCTTAGCGTCTGTGGGGTTCAGTGGAGCATCAACCCCAGGCTGGTCCGTGGCCTTGACTATTACAGCCACACGGTATTTGAGTTTATTACGGACGAGTTGGGCTCACAAGGCACACTGTGCGGTGGCGGACGATACGACGGCCTTTTCGAATTGTTGGGTGGAAAACCGACCCCAGCAGTGGGGTGGGGGATGGGTATTGAGCGCGTACTTGAGCTGTTGAAGGTGCAGGGTCGTTCGAACGGAGTTGCTCCACCGGATGCTTATGCCATCATTTCGGAAGGTACGGGACTACCAGTTGCGATGCAATGTCTGCAGGCCCTCCGAACTGCAGGAGTCAGCATTCAAATGCACGCCAGTACGCCCGAGGGCATGGGTAGCATGAAGTCCCAATTCAAGCGCGCAGATGCTTCCGGTGCACGCTATGCAATCATTTTTGGTTCTGATGAAGTAGCCCAGGGCTATGTCACGATAAAGTCGTTGCGCGATGGTACTGGCGAACAGTTTACGCGGCCGCTGAGTCAACCGATGCAATGGGCCAAAAGCCTACAATCCCCCGCTTAACTGATAACTCACATGGCAAATCATTTAGACCTCGAAGAACAAGAACAGCTTGATGAACTCAAGCATTTCTGGAAACAGTATGGCAACTTGATCACTTGGGCGTTGATCGTTGTCCTGGGTGTCGTAGCAGCCTGGAATGGTTACCAGCTGTGGCAGCGAAATCAATCGGTGCAAGCGGCCGCCATGTACGATGAAGTGGAAAAAGTGGTCAAAGGGGGCGATCCAGCCAAAGCTGATCGAGCCTTTTGGGACATGAAGGACCGATTCGCTTCTGCACTATATACGCAGCAAGCTGGGTTGCTGGTAGCGAAGATGTCGCAAGAAGCCGGAAAGACCGACGCATCAAAGGCAATCCTGAATTGGCTTGTCGAGCATGCGGGCGATAAGGGCTACGCGTCAGTGGCCAGGTTGCGCTTGTCGGCACTGTTGATTGAAGCCAATTCGTATGACGAAGCACTCAAACTTCTGACCACAGGAGTCTCCCCTGAATTCTTGGCGCTAGCAGATGACCGAAAAGGAGATATTTACTATCTTCAAGGCAAAAAGGACGAAGCAAAGACCGAATACCTAAAGGCCTTTAGGGCGTTCGAGGAGCAGACTGAATACCGTCGCATGGTTGGCGTGAAATTGGGTTCGCTGGGCGTCGATCCATTGCTCGTTGACAAACCGAAGGCGGTAGCCGAAGGAACAAAGTGACCTATATGCAGCTCATTCACAAATTGTCCTTACATCTGGTATTGGCAGCAGGTGCATTGCTA
>DAOQRI010000036.1:0-11869 GCA_035355475.1 Rhodoferax sp.
CTGCATCGGCAACCCGCGCACCGACTGGCTTTACAACACCGAAGCCGATGCAGGTCTTAATGGCCGCAGCCTGAAATATCCGCGCGGCAAGACACTGGGCGGCTGCAGCAGCATCAACGGCATGATCTACATGCGTGGCCAGGCCCGCGACTATGACCAGTGGGGCAAACTACTGGGCGATGCGACATGGGGTTGGGAACATTGCCTGCCCTACTTCAAGCTGCATGAAGACCATTACAAGGGCGCCAATGAAGCCCACGGCGCGCGGGGTATCGAACCCACGCTGATGCAGAAAGACGGCAGCCTGTACCGCCAGTTGCTGCGTCACCACAACGCAGGTGGCGAATGGCGGGTGGAAAAGCACCGCCTGCGCTGGGACGTGCTCGACGCCTTTGCCCAGGCCGCTGTGCAGGCCGGCATTCCCGCCACCGATGACTTTAACCAGGGCGACAACGAAGGTGTGGGCTACTTTGAGGTAAACCAGAAAGCGGGCTGGCGATGGAACACGGCCAAGGCTTTTCTGCGGCCCACCTGCTACGCGCGGCCCAACTTTGAGTTGTGGAACAGCGCCCAGGTTGCCAAGTTGCTTTTTGCACCCGCTGCTGACACCACGCCCCTGCGCTGCACAGGCGCGCAAGTGTGGGACGGCCACAGCATGGTCGATGCCACAGCGCGATGCGAGGTGATTTTGTGTGCCGGTGCCATCGGGTCGCCGCAAATCCTGCAGCTTTCCGGGCTGGGCAATGCCAGCCAGTTGCAAGCGCTGGGGGTGCATGTTGAAAAAGACATGCCCGGCGTGGGCGCGAACCTGCAGGACCATTTGCAGATTCGGGCCGTGTTCAAGGTGAAAAACACCACCACACTCAATACCCAGGCGAACTCGCTGCTGGGCAAAGCAAGGATTGGTCTGGAATATGCATTCAAGCGCACCGGCCCCATGAGCATGGCGCCCAGCCAGCTCGGTGCGTTTACCCGCAGCGACCCGGCGCAGCCCTACCCCAACCTGGAGTACCACGTGCAACCCCTGAGCCTGGACGCATTTGGCCAGCCGCTGCACACCTTCGACGCCGTGACAGCCAGCGTGTGTAACCTGAACCCCACGAGCCGGGGCAGCGTTCACATCCGCAGTGCCCAGTTTGAAGACGCACCCGCGATTGCACCCAACTACCTCAGCACCGAGGTGGATCGCAAAATTGCCGCCGACTCGTTGCGCCTGACGCGCAACATCATGGCGCAAAGCGCGCTGCAAAAGTACCAGCCCCAAGAGTTCAAACCCGGCGTGCAGTTCCAGTCGGACGAAGAATTGGCCAAGCTGGCTGGCGACATTGCCACCACCATCTTTCACCCAGTGGGCACCACCAAAATGGGCCGCGCCGATGACGCCATGGCGGTGGTGGATGCACGGCTTAAAGTGCATGGCGTGCAAGGCCTGCGCGTGGTGGATGCCGGTGTCATGCCACTCATCACCAGCGGCAACACCAACTCGCCCACACTGATGATTGCAGAAAAGGCGGCCCAATGGATCATGGAAGACGCCTTGCTGCAAACGAAGGGTTAATCCCGATGTGCGCCTGCGCATGCGTTGGTACAGTCACGTCACTCAAAGTTTAGACGGCAACTGCAAGGTACCAGACGAGAGAAGGCGCCGAGGAGACGACGGCAAGCAACAACTAACAATTTCCACATCCACCTTGAGATGTGGCTCACAAAAGCACTGACTTGGTCAGTGCTTTTTTTTCGTCCGTCGTATTTTCACGTATCTTTTCGACCTGTAGCCCTCGTCGATGTTACATACATAGCTATCATAGTTATAGCACTTAGGGGCAGCGCTTCGATGCGAGAATTCAGGCATGGAAATGTTCTTGGTGTCGTTGGCCTCGCTTCTGGCTGGATTTGTGGATTCGATTGTGGGCGGCGGCGGACTCATTCTGGTTCCGGCTCTATTCGCGGTGTTTCCAACCACCCACCCGGCCACGCTGTTCGGAACCAACAAGGGCGCATCGGTTTGGGGAACGGCCATCGCCACCGTGCAATACAGCAAGCGGGTCAACATGCCCTGGCAGGCGCTGGCACCGGCAGCCACGGTCTGTTTTGTCGCCTCGCTCGGGGGTGCCTGGCTGGTGACCGTGGTGTCGCCCGACTACCTGCGCAAGGCCTTGCCTTTGGTGCTGGTCATTGTGCTGGCCTACACCCTGGCCAAGAAGCAGCTGGGACGCACCCATGCACCCCGCTACACCGGCAACCGTGAAGCGATGATTGCCAGCGCCATCGGTGCGGTGATCGGGTTCTACGATGGTTTTTTTGGCCCCGGCACGGGCAGCTTCTTTGTGTTCCTGCTGGTGCGCGTGCTAGGTTACGACTTTTTGCATGCGTCGGCCAGTGCCAAGCTGCTCAACACCGCGTCCAACCTGGCGGCCATTGTGCTGTTTGCGCTCAAGGGACACGTCTGGTGGCACTTTGTGGTGGCCATGGCGGTTGCCAATATTCTGGGCAGTCTTGCGGGGACACATCTGGCTCTCAAACACGGCACAGGCTTTGTGCGCAATGTCTTCATCGTGGTTGTGTCAGCACTGATCCTGAAGACCAGCTACGACGCATTCCTGCGCTAGTGTGGTGCCGAAGCCGATGCACTCGCCGGTACCGCTGGCCCGGGTGCTGGTGCAACGGTGGCCGGTGCATTTCCCACTGCCCCGCGACGCGGCCAGGGTACTTCTTTCGCCGCCAGCGGCTTGCCAATCGGGGCCATGGCCAGGCCCTTGCGCACCGCGGCCATGTCGTCCTCATTGGGGTACTGCCCCAGCAGCCAGTAGTCGAAAACGCGGCGCGCAATAGGCGCTGCGGACCCCGAACCCCAACCTGCGTTCTCAACAATCACTGCCAGCGCAATCGTCGGGTTTTCGACCGGTGCGAAGGCTACGTAGAGGGCGTGGTCGCGCTTGTGCTCGTCAGTCTTCACGCTGCTGTACTTCTCGCCTGCCCGCAAGCCAACGGCCTGCGCCGTGCCAGTTTTGCCGCCACTGGTGTAACCTGCGCCTGCAAACACTTTGGCCGATGTGCCCTCCAGCGTCACGCCGTGCATGGCATTGCGGATCACCTCCACATGCTCTGACTTGAGTGGCAATGGGTCAAGCGCATCGTTTGCCATCCGTTGGGTTGTATGAAGGACGCTGTCCTTGATTTCGCGCACCAGGCGCGGCTTGAAGCGCAATCCACCGGACGCAATGGTCGAGTACGCTGCGGCCATTTGCAACATCGTGAAGTTGTTGTAGCCCTGGCCGATGCCCAAAGAGATCGTCTCGCCGGCGTACCACTTCTGGTGTTCCGGCTTTCTGAATTTCTTGCGCTTCCAGGCCTGCGATGGCAAGTCCCCGGTGACTTCACCCAGCAGGTCAATGCCCGTGTGACGACCCAGGCCAAAAGGTTCCAACTGGTCGTGGATCAGGTCCACACCCATCTCGTTGGCCAGGCTGTAGAAGTACACATTGGACGAACTGACAATGGCCAGGCGCATGTCCTTGGGGCCGGGACGATCCGCTTCGGGACTGCCAAAGGTGCGCCCACCAAAGCTGTAGGTCAGGTTGTCCTGGACGATCACGTTGGCTGCACGTTTGCCACTGTTGAGTGCGGCCATCGCCATCAGCGGCTTGTAGGTCGAGCCCGGCGGATAGGTGCCGCGCAGTGCGCGGTTCAGCAGCGGTTTGTCGATATCTTCGTTCAGCGCCGCCCAGCTCTCGGAGTCAATGCCATCGACAAAGAGGTTGGGATCAAAGGTCGGCTTGGACACAAAAGCCAGCACCTCGCCATTGCGCGGATCAATTGCAACCAGGGCGCCACGGCGATCACCATACATGTCCTCCACCAGCTTCTGCAGCTTGATGTCGATGGACAACATGACCATGTTGCCGGGCGTCGACGGTGTGCTGGCGAGCTTGCGCACAGCGCGTCCACCCGCTGAAGTCTCGACCCGCTCTACACCGGTAGTGCCATGCAACTGGCTTTCGAAATTCTGCTCCACACCGAGCTTGCCGATGTACTCGGTGCCGCGGTAGTTGGCCTGGTTGTCGTCGTCCTCGATCTTGGCCTTCTCGGCCTGGTTGATGCGCCCGATGTATCCAATCACATGGCTGGCGAGTTCACCATACGGGTAGTTGCGAAACAACCGCGCCTTGATTTCGACGCCGGGAAAACGAAAACGCTGGGCGGCAAAGCGCGCCACTTCGGTATCCGTCAACCGGGTGCGGATGGGCAAGGACTCGAAGCTCTTGGACTCTTCCATCAGCTTCTTGAAACGCCGGCGGTCCCGCGCAGTGATATCCAGCACGGTGGAGAGGTCCTCAATCGTCTGCTCCAGCCCACCGGTTTTGGATGGCGTGATCTCCAGCGTATAGGCCGAATAGTTGCTGGCCAGCAAAACGCCATTGCGGTCCACAATCAGACCGCGGTTGGGAACGATCGGCACAATGGACGTGCGGTTGCTCTCGGCCTGCGCGCGCAGGTCATCGTGGCGCACCACCTGCAGGTACACCAGCCGCGCTGCCAACAGGGCAAAACACACCACAACCAACAGGCTGACCGCAAACACGCGGGTCCGAAACCGCGCCAGGTCCGCTTCGACATTGCGAATTTCGGTCATGGACGACGCAGCGTAGGGCCGCCCCAAGCAAGGAGCGCCCCCTTGAGGGGCAGCGTATTACACGCAGTGAAGAGCGTGGGTGTCATGTCTAAAGCGGTCGGTTGGCGTCGGGATCAGGGGCCCTGAGTTGCGGAGCCAACAAGACCAGGTTGGCGACGGGCCACAGCAACGCTTCCACGAAGGGCGCCAGCAGCAGCAGCCAGCCTGGAAAAGCACCGCCGCTGAGCATGCGTACCGCCAGTTCGACCGCGTGCGCGACTGCAAACAGCGGAAAAACTTGGGCTGCCTGGGACGGCACCGAGAACCACAGCAATCGGCGATGGATAGTGATGGCAAAAAAGCTCAGCACGGTATACGCCATGGCATGCTGGCCCAGCAGCCCAGCCTGGTGGACATCCATCAACAAGCCGAACACGAAAGCGCCGCCAATGCTCACGCGAAGGGGCTGGTGAACGGTCCAGAAGACCAGCACCACCGCCAGGAAGTCCGGGCTCCAGGCAGCCCTGCCCAGCAAGCCCATGTTCTGCGACATATTGAGCAGCAAAGCCCCGATCAGACTGCCCCAAATGAAAAATGGGTTGGCGGGCAGCAGCAACTGCTGGCCGGGACGCATGATCATGCTGGCACCCCACAACAGATAGATTGCAGTTTCAGTTCGTTCATTTGGCTGCTCCGCGACGTGGCGAGGCAACGACCGCGTCAGGAACCGGTCGGGGTGGGATTTTCGCGGTAGCGGTGTCCAGCACCACCACATGCGCGGAGCCGGAAACCAAAGACAACGGCACACAATAAATCCGGGCGAATACCGCATCTACCCGGCGCTCAACGCGTTCAACCCGCGCCACCGGCAAGCCCGGCGGATAGATGCCGTCCACGCCGCTGGTGGTCAGCAGGTCGCCAGCCGTCACATCGGCATTGGCGGCCATAAAACGCAACTCCATGGCATCGGCATGCAATGATGCATCGCCATATGCAACCCCGCGCGCGCCGGTACGGGTATTGAGCACCGGGATGGCATGGTCGCGGTCCGTGAGCAACGTCACTTCACTCACCAGGGGATAGACCCGGGTGACCTGGCCCAATACGCCCGACTCGTCAAGCACCGGTGAGCCCAGTCCGATGTGGTCCGCCATGCCCTTGTCAATGATCACCTTGCGGCTGTAGGGGTCAGCAGCGTCATAAATAACCTGGGCCGCCTTGCCTTCGGATTGCAGCCGTTCGCGCAGCCCCAAAAGTTTGCGCAGGCGGTCATTTTCCAGGGATAACTGCTCCACCTGATTGGCACGCTGCGACTGCAGGTTGTGCTTGCGATTGGTCTCATCCTGCGCGGCCTGCACCTCGCGCAGGGACGAGAAATACTGACTGGCATTCTGGAAAAGCAATACCGGACGCATGGCCAGCCATTGTGCAGGGTACAGCACCGTTGCCAGCGCGACACGCACAGGTTGCATGACCTTGAACCGGGAGTCTGCCACCATCAAAAACAGAGCCAGCGCGCTGCAAACGGCCAGCTTGGACAGGGCCGATGGGCCTTGCCGAAAGAAGGGTGGGGGGGCCCTGTCCAGCGTACCAAGAGGCATCGCTGTACCTGACTAATTATTCGCTGGTGAAAATGGAGCCCAGCCGCTCCATCTGCTCCAGCGCAATGCCGCAGCCGCGCACCACGCAGGTCAGCGGGTCTTCGGCTACCAAAACGGGCAGACCGGTTTCCTCGGCCAGCAGGCGATCCAGGTCGCGCAGCAGTGCGCCGCCGCCGGTCAGCATCATGCCGCGGTCGGCGATGTCGGCACCGAGTTCAGGGGGTGTTTGCTCCAGCGCATTCTTGACGGCCGAGACGATGTTGTTCAGAGGGTCGGTCAGGGCTTCGAGGATTTCGTTGCTGGAGATGGTGAAGCTGCGTGGCACGCCTTCGGACAGGTTGCGTCCGCGCACTTCCATCTCCTTGACTTCGGAGCCGGGGAAGGCCGATCCGATTTTCTTTTTGATGGACTCTGCCGTGGGCTCCCCAATCAGCATGCCGTAGTTGCGGCGGATGTAGTTGATGATGGCTTCGTCAAACTTGTCACCGCCGACGCGCACAGAGCCTTTGTAGACCATGCCACCCAACGAGATGACGCCGACTTCGGTGGTACCACCACCGATGTCCACGACCATGGAGCCCGAGGCTTCCGACACTGGCAAACCGGCACCGATAGCGGCTGCCATCGGTTCTTCAATCAGGTACACGTCGCTGGCACCGGCACCCAGGGCCGATTCGCGGATCGCGCGGCGCTCGACCTGGGTAGAGCCGCAGGGCACGCAGATGATGATGCGCGGGCTGGGGCGGAAAATGCCGCGTGGGTGCACCATCTTAATGAACTGCTTGAGCATCTGCTCGGTGACCGTGAAGTCGGCAATCACGCCGTCTTTCATGGGTCGGATGGCTTCGATGTTGCCGGGAACCTTGCCCAACATCGCCTTGGCTTCCTTGCCGACAGCCTGAATGGTTTTTTTGCCTTGGGGCCCGCCTTCGTGGCGGATGGCCACAACCGAAGGTTCATCGAGAACAATGCCCTGGCCGCGTACAAAAATCAGGGTGTTGGCCGTACCTAAGTCAATGGCCAGGTCGGTAGAGAAGTACCGACGGAAAGATCCAAACATCACATATCCTCTCGGGCACGGGAAGCGCTTCGGCCCCCATCACCACGGTTTTATCGTTAAAAATCGTAAGACTGGCGTCAACATCCGCAGTTTTGCAGGACTTGCGCCAAAGGCAGGATAATAACCGATTGCCTGTGAACAGCCTTCTCCAAACCGGCTGATCTGGCCTGATTTACCTTTGGTTTCACCTCAATACGCACCATGTCACTGACATCTACCGATATCGCCCGCATTGCCAATCTGGCGCGCCTGGAGCTGGCACCCATCGAAAGTGAGCGCATGCTCACACAAATGAACAGTTTTTTCAACATAGTGGAGCAGATGCGCGCCGTGGACACCACGGGCATAGAGCCGTTGGCCCACCCGGTGGTCGTTTTGTCGGACATGGCCCTGCGGCTGCGCGAAGACACCGTGCGCGAGCCCAACCAGCGCGAAGCCAATCAGAAGAGTGCGCCCGCAGTGGAGAACGGACTTTTTCTGGTTCCCAAGGTGATCGAATAATTTTTTGAAGCACACGATGACGCAATCCCAAACAATCGCTTCTCAGGCGCTGCACGACCTGAGTGTGCAAGCCTTGTCCCAGGCCCTGGCCACCAAACAGGTATCGGCTGTTGAAGTCGCCCAGCATTTTCTGGACCGTGCCAACGCACATTCCAATCTGGGCGCCTTTGTCTCCATCCAGCCGGAAACCACGCTGGCCCAGGCCCGTGCCGCCGATGCGCGCATCGCCAATGGAACCGCCGGCACCCTGGAAGGCGTGCCGCTGGCGCACAAGGACATCTTTGTCACCAAGGATTTCCCCACCACGGCTGGCTCGCGCATTCTTCACAACTACCAGTCTCCGTTTGACGCCACGGTGGTGTCCAAACTCGCCGCACAAGGCGTGGTGACACTGGGCAAGCTCAACTGCGACGAGTTCGCCATGGGCTCCAGCAACGAGAACACAGCCATCTGCGCCGTCGGCCATAGCCAGGTGGAACCCGTGCGCAATCCGTGGAACATCGAGAGAATTCCAGGCGGCTCTTCGGGCGGCAGCGCGACCGCTGTGGCCGCACGAATCGCACCTGCGGCTACCGGCACCGACACCGGTGGTTCCATCCGTCAGCCTGCTTCCTTTTGCGGCATCACCGGCATCAAACCGACATATGGCCGTGCTTCCCGCTATGGCATGGTGGCGTTTGCGTCCAGCCTGGACCAAGCCGGACCCATGGCGCGCTCTGCACAGGACTGCGCGCTGCTGCTGTCCGCCCTATGCGGCCCCGATCCAGACCGCGACTCCACTTCGCTGGACGCGCCAGCCGAGGACTTTTCGCACAAGCTGAACGACTCGCTGGACGGCCTGCGCATCGGCATTCCCAAGGAATTTTTTGGTGAGGGCCTGGCAGCCGATGTGCGCATAGCGATCGACGCCGCATTAAAAGAGTACGAAAAGCTGGGGGCCAAGCTGGTACCTATCAGCCTGCCGCGCACCGAACTGTCGATTCCTGTGTACTACATCATTGCGCCGGCAGAGGCCAGCTCGAATCTGAGTCGCTTTGACGGTGTCAAGTTCGGACACCGCGCCAAGGACTACACCGACCTGGCCGACATGTACAAGAAGACCCGTTCTGAAGGCTTTGGCGACGAGGTCAAGCGCCGCATCATGATCGGCACCTATGTGCTGTCCCACGGCTACTACGACGCCTACTACCTGCAGGCGCAAAAAATCCGACGCATGATTGCCGACGACTTCCAGAACGCGTTCAAGGACTGTGACCTGATCGCCGGCCCGGTAGCACCCACCGTAGCCTGGAAGATCGGCGCGCACAAGGACCCGCTGGCCGACTACCTGGCCGATATCTTCACTCTACCCGGCTCTCTGGCGGGACTGCCCGGCATGAGCGTACCGGTGGGCTTTGGCGAGGGCGGCATGCCGGTTGGCATGCAACTGCTGGGTAACTATTTCCAGGAAGCGCGCCTGCTCAATGCCGCGCACCGCTTCCAGCAAGCCACGGACTGGCACGCACGCAAGCCGGAGGGCTTCTGAGATGAGCGAAACCATGAACACATTTGAAGCACAACAACAGGGTCGGCCTACCGGTCCGCTGGTGTCAGGCTATGAAGTCATCATCGGCTTCGAGACACACGCCCAACTCTCGACCGCAAGCAAGATCTTCAGCCGCGCCTCCACCGCCTTCGGCGCCGAGCCCAACACCCAAGCCTGCGCAGTGGACCTGGCCCTGCCGGGCACGCTGCCGGTGATGAACAAGGGCGCCGTGGAGCGCGCCATCGAATTCGGTCTGGCGGTCAACTCCCACATTGCCGAACGCAGCATCTTCGCGCGCAAGAACTACTTCTACCCCGACCTACCGAAGGGTTACCAGATCAGCCAGTTCGAGATTCCCGTGGTACAGGGCGGCGCCGTCGAATTTTTCCTGGGTGAAGAGAAGAAAGCCGTGCGTCTGGTGCGCGCGCACCTGGAAGAAGACGCCGGCAAGTCACTTCACGAAGACTTCATTGGTCAGACGGGCATCGACCTGAACCGTGCTGGCACACCACTCTTGGAAATTGTCACCGAACCCGACATGCGCTCCAGTGCCGAAGCCGTGGCCTACGCCAAGGAATTGCACAAAATCGTGACCTGGATCGGCATCTGCGATGGCAACATGCAGGAAGGCTCATTCCGCTGCGACGCCAACGTGTCGGTACGCAAACCCGGCCAGCCACTCGGCACGCGGCGCGAAATCAAGAACCTGAACAGCTTCAAGTTCATGCAGCAGGCCATCGACTACGAGGTGCGCTGGCAGATCGAGCAGATTGAAGATGGTCACGCAATTGAGCAGGCCACCGTGCTGTTCAACCCCGACACCGGCGAGACGCGTGCGATGCGCACCAAGGAAGATGCTGCCGACTACCGCTACTTCCCCGATCCGGATCTGCCACCGCTATGCATTTCGGAGCAATGGATTCAGCAAGTACGAGGGCTGATGGCTGAATTACCTCGGGTAATGGCCGAGCGTTTTGTTCGCGACTACAGCCTGCCGGAGTACGACGCCACCCAGCTCACACAGAGCAAGGCCATTGCGGCGTACTTTGAGGAAACCGCCAAAGCCTGCGGTCAGGCCAAATTGGCCAGCAACTGGATCATGGGTGAATTGTCGCGCCGGCTCAACTCGGAAGATCGCGCCATCAGTGCGGCCCCGGTGCAGCCAAACCAACTGGCCGTCGTCATCGGTCGCGTGGCGGATGGCACCATCTCGAACAGCGCAGCCAAGCAAGTCTTTGATGCGCTATGGACAAGCGAAGGCACCGATGTGGACGCCATCATTGAGACCAAGGGCCTCAAGCAGATGAACGACTCCGGCGCGCTGGAAAAGATCGTCGATGAAGCCATTGCAGCGAATGCCAAGAATGTGGCGGAGTTCAAGGCCGGCAACGACAAAGCGCTCAACGCACTGGTCGGTCAGATTATGAAGGCCAGCAAAGGCAAGGCGAACCCGCAGCAGGTGAACGATCTGCTGCGAAGCAAACTGGGTTAACTTCACCAGGAATGCCGTGCCCCATCGAATGGGGCAGGCTTCAAACACCACTATTTCCCGTTGGGCGTGGCGATGGTGGTCCACAGTTGGCGCAAGCGCACCAATTCATCATCAAAACGGGAGTTGACCCGCTTGATCTCGGATTCCTGTTCGCCGATAAAGCGCCGCTGTACTGCCTGGCTCTGGATGTTTTCTTCCTGTTGGCGGCGCACGTAGGCGGGAGCCTTGCTGGGGTCCTTTTTGTAGAACTCCATCTCTTCGTCAATGGCGACGCGCTGCTTAGCCAGCTCTTCAAGGCGCCGCTGGGCCGCCTGGATCACGACCCCGATTTGCGCCATGGCTTCCTGTCGCTCTTGGTCATGCACGGCTTTGCTCGGGTACCGGATCAGCAACGCGCGGTCCCGCCGCTTTTCATCCGTCGTGCGGTTGCGCTCCTCAATCTCGCGCTTTTCCTTGGCCTCAAGGTCTGCGCGCTCTTGAGCCGTCAACGAGGGGCCAACCTTCGCTTTGACGGTGCCACTGGGGTTGAGGATTTTTTGCTCGCGATCGGTGCACTCCGCAATCGGACGATCTGCCGTCAGCTTGCGGCCTTTGGCGTCAATGCAGGTGTAGACCCCCCCTACAGAAGGCGCGGTTTGCGCCCACCCGCTGACACAGATGCTGGCCAAGCACGCCCCCCCTATGGCTAAAACCCACCTGTCGGTTGTCATAGTCACCCTTATTCCACTCCATAACGTTCACGGTAGGCCAGCACTTGCTGGTGCTCCTGGGCCAGACTTCCGTCACTACGGCTGGACAGATACTGCATCAAATCGCCCAGCTTAGCAATCGCACAAACATGGAGTCCCAACTGGCGCTGTACAAATTGCACCGCGCTATACGGAACATCCTGCCCGTTTTCGGTCGCCTTTTCCTGCCGATCCAGCGCAATCAGCACCGCATGCGGCGTGGCACCCGCCGCCTCGATGATGGCAATGGACTCGCGCGTCGCCGTCCCCGCCGACATGACGTCATCCACGATCAGCACGCGACCCTTGAGTGGTGCCCCCACCAGGGTGCCGCCCTCGCCATGGTCCTT
>DAOQRI010000037.1:0-11658 GCA_035355475.1 Rhodoferax sp.
CAACGCTGCGGTTGCAGGTCTGGTGGGTGCCTACTTCATCGGCAAGCGTGTAGGCTACGGCAAGGAAGCCATGGCTCCTCACAGCCTGACGCTGACCATGGTGGGTGCGTCCCTGCTGTGGGTGGGCTGGTTCGGCTTCAACGCGGGTTCTGCTCTGGAAGCCAACGGCTTCGCCGCCCTGGCATTCATCAACACCTTTGGCGCAACTGCCGCAGCCGTGTTGACATGGTGCATCGGTGAGTCCCTGGTCAAAGGCAAGGCCTCCATGCTGGGTGCTGCGTCTGGCGCAGTGGCCGGTCTGGTTGCCATCACACCGGCTGCCGGTAACGTCGGTGTCGGTGGTGCCTTGATCATCGGCCTGATCTCTGGCTTTGCCGGTCTGTGGGGCGTGACCGGTCTGAAGAAGATGCTGGGTGCAGACGACTCACTGGACGTGTTCGGCGTGCACGGTGTCTGCGGTATCTTGGGCGCCCTGTTGACCGGCGTGTTCAACTCGCCAGCTCTGGGTGGCCCCGGCTACGTGGCAGACTGGGTGACAGCAACCATGGTGACTTCTGCCGACTACTCCATCGCCGCCCAGGTGATGGTGCAGGCCAAGGCAGTGGGCGTGACCGTGTTGTGGTCCGGTATCGTCTCCGCGATTGCCTACTTCATCGTCGACAAGACCATCGGTCTGCGTGTCAGCGAAGAAGATGAGCGCGAAGGTCTGGACATCACGTCACACGGCGAAACGGCCTACAGCCGCTAAGCCAATACGCGCACAGCGCGTTACCAGACGGTTTCAATTTGCATGAAACCACAGGCCCGCAGGAGCACATCGCTCTTGCGGGCTTTTTTTATGGCATCCTGCCGAGCATGACGACTGTACGCACCATGGATTGGCAAACCGTAAGCCCCGAGACCTTTGAACTGGGTGAGTCCCCGTTCTGGCACCCCACAGAACAAACCCTGTATTGGGTGGACATTCCCGCCAGGAAAATTCTGCGCGCCAACGTCTACATGGGCACGGTGGAGACCTGGAACATGCCCAGCGAGCCGGGCTGCATTGCTCCCGCTGCATGTGGTGGTCTGGTCATCGCGCTGCGCCACGGTGTCTTCCTTGCGCCTGGCTGGGGTGGTGAATTGCAGCGTCTGGTCACCTTGCCCTACGACACCGCCACAGTGCGCGCCAACGACGGCAAGTGCGATGCGCTGGGCCGTTTCTGGGTGGGCACCATTGATGAACCTAAGGCCCGCCGCGGCGCGGAGCTCTTTTCCATCGACTGCCGTGAGGGGCGTGCCCCGCAGGTGAAGCGCCACGCCGGTGATGCGCTGACCGGCAACGGTCTGGCATGGAGCCCTGACGGACACACCGCCTACTGGGCCGACACCCCCGGCCACGTGGTTCATGCGTGGAACTATGACCTGCAAGCCAATGCGTTGGATGCACACCGCATCTTCCAGCAGCTGCCGCCCAAACCGGCGCACTGGCAGTGGGATGCTGTGCGCGTCAACGGTCAGGCGCCTTATGGCGGCCGACCCGACGGCGCCGCGGTCGATATGCAGGGTAACTACTTTGTGGCCATGTATGAAGGCCAGCGTATTTGCCAGTTTGCGCCGGACGGTCGCCTGCTGGCCGAGTTCCCCGTTCCCGCCCAATGCCCGACCATGCCGTGCTTTGGCGGCGAAGACCTCAAGACGCTGTATGTCACCACCGCCCGCCACGGGCGTAGCGCGCAAGAACTGGAGGCATATCCGCAATCGGGTTGCGTGTTCTCCACCCGCCTTGAGGTTCCCGGCCTGCCGGTTAACTTTTTTTCAATCTAATGTGCTTACGGGACAACCGTAGCGCAGCGTAGCCCTGTCCCCAACTGATCAACGAAGTTTTTGAACGCCTTGGCGCCAAAAAATTCACGCCAAGGCGGCGTCTGGTCGCTACCATGCAGGTCATGCAATCCATGGACACCGCACTGAAAGACACCACCGACCGCATTCGCGCAGCATCGGCCGATGGCACGCCCCTGCGCATTCGCGGGGGTGGTAGCAAAGACTTTTATGGCAACCGCCTGCACGGCGAGTTGCTGGACACGCGCGGTTTGAGCGGCGTCATCAGCTACGAGCCCACCGAACTGGTGGTGACGGTGGGCGCTGGCACACCCTTGGCCGAGCTGGAGACCCTTTTGGCAGAACGTGGGCAGTGTTTGCCGTTCGAGCCACCACATTTCAGTTGGTCTGGTAGCACCACAGCAACCGTCGGCGGCATGGTGGCAGCTGGTCTGAGCGGCCCGGCGCGTGCCAGCGCCGGTGCGGTGCGCGAATACGTGCTGGGCCTGCACATGGTCAACGGCTTGGGCCAAGAGCTGGTGTTTGGTGGCCAGGTCATGAAGAACGTGGCTGGGTATGACGTCTCGCGCATGATGGTGGGCAGCATGGGCACCCTGGGACTGATCACCGAGGTGTCGCTCAAGGTGCTGCCGGTAGCACCACTGGAGGCTACGCTGGTGTTTCCGCTGGACCAGACCCGCGCGCTGGAGTGCCTGCACCGCTGGGGCGGCCAGCCGCTGCCACTGAACGCCAGTTGCTGGGTGCACGACGATACGGCCAGCGCGGGGCCGCAGGACCTGCTGTTTGTGCGGCTGCGTGGCGCGGTGGCCGCGGTGGAAGCCGCTTGCAAAAAAATGCTGACCGAGCAGCCCGGCTTGCGCATGGACAACGCACAGGCGCAGGCCGACTGGACGCTGTGCCGTAACCAGCAATTGCCTTTTTTCAAACGCCCGGCTGATGCCAACATGGCCCTGTGGCGCCTGAGCCTGCCCCAGACCGCACCCGTGCTGGACCTGCCCTGGGCCCAGTTGGTGGAGTGGCATGGCGGCTTGCGTTGGTTGTGGGCGCCCGTAGAGGCTGGGCCGCAGCTGCAGGCGGCAGCAGGCGCGCAGGATGGAAATGCTACTACGTTTGTAGCGTCTTACGCAGATTCGACGAGGGCTAGAGGCCAATTTGGCACTCAAAATCCGGTGCAAATGGCGATCCAGCAACGCCTCAAGCACAGCCTGGACCCCAAGGCCATTTTCAACCCCCAGCGTCTGTTTGACTCGTTTTAGCGCCCGCCCATGCAAACCCAGCTCGCCCCCGAATACCAGAACACGCCCGACGGCATGGCCGCCGAGGCCATTCTGCGCAAATGCGTGCACTGTGGCTTCTGCACCGCCACCTGCCCCACCTACCAGTTGCTGGGCGACGAGCTCGACGGCCCGCGCGGACGCATCTACCTGATGAAGCAGGTGCTCGAAGGCCAGGCGCCCACGCGCAAGACGCAGTTGCACCTGGACCGTTGCACCACCTGCCGCAACTGCGAAAGCACCTGCCCCAGCGGCGTGGACTATGGGCACCTGCTCGACATCGGTCGCAAGCTGGTGGACGCCAAAGTGCCACGCCCCGCCGGCGAGCGTGCCGTGCGCTGGGCGTTGAAAGAGGGCATCCCGTCGCCTCTGTTTGGCCCGGCCATGGCACTGGGGCAGATGCTGCGCCCGCTGGTGCCAGCGTCGCTCAAAAGCAAGGTGCCACCCAAGCAGGAAGCGGGGGCTTGGCCCACGCGCATCCACGGCCGCAGGGTGCTGATGCTGGCGGGTTGTGCGCAACCGTCCATGGGCCCCAACATCAACACCTCCACCGCACGGGTGCTGGATGCGGTGGGCCTTCAAACCGTGGTGGCGCCCAAGGCCGGCTGCTGCGGTGCGGTCAAGTTCCACCTGAACGACCAGGATGGCGGCAAAGCCGAGATGCGTGCCAACATCGACGCCTGGTGGCCCCATGTACAGGACGGGGCCGAAGCGATCGTGATGAACGCTTCAGGCTGCGGCTCCACGGTCAAGGATTACGGCCACATCCTGAAAGATGACCCTGTCTATGCCAGCAAGGCGCGGCGCATCAGCGAACTCACCAAGGACTTGAGCGAGCTGTTGCCCATGATTGCAGACGCCCTTCAGTCATCCGCCCCTGGCTTGCGCGCTCGTATTGAAAAGTCTGCGCCCAAGCTGGCCTTTCATCCACCCTGCAGTCTGCAACACGGCCAGAAATTGAAGGGTGGCGTGGAGCAGCACCTGGGCGCCATGGGCTTTGACATCCGCACCGCCAACAACGAGTCCCACCTGTGCTGCGGCTCAGCCGGTACGTTCAGTGTGCTGCATCCCAAGATGGCTTACGAACTGCGCGACCGCAAACTCGGGCATCTGGGTGAACTGCACAGCGAGGTCATCGTCTCCGCCAACATCGGCTGTATCACCCATCTGCAAAGCGGCACCCAGACACCGGTGAAGCATTGGGTAGAGGTGCTGGACGCTGCGCTGGCAGGTGCTTGACGCTCAGGCGCCAGGACGCTGCGCCATGAACGCCTCAAAGTCGTTGGCCGACATGGGGCGAGCGTACAGGTAGCCTTGGGCGTAATCGCACCCGGCGGCGGCCAGCAGGTCGCGCTGCTGCGCCGTCTCGACGCCTTCGGCAATCACCTGCATGCCCAATGCGTGCGCCATGGCGATGATGGCGTTGCACAGGGCCAGATCGGTGGAATCCGCAACCAGATGGCGCACGAATGACTGGTCGATCTTGATGAAATCAATGTCGAAACGCTGCAGGTACGACAGTGAGGAATATCCGGTGCCAAAGTCGTCCAGCGACACCTGGATGCCCGCATCGCGCAGCCCCAGCAGCGTGTCGGCCACGATGCCACTGGTGTCCAGCAATAGCCCCTCGGTGATCTCCACCACGATGCAGTCGCCGGGCAAGCGGCGCGCCTGCAGATACTGGGCCCAGGTTTCCTTGCGGGTTCCGCTGTGGTGGAACTGCACCGGCGACTTGTTCACACTGATCTGGAAATCGTTTGACAGGTCTTTGCGCCAAGCCTGTACCTGCGCACTGGCCTGCTGGAAGACCCATTCCCCGATGTCCACGATCAGCCCGCTGGATTCGGCAATCGGGATAAATTCAGCCGGACTCACCATCCCGCGCGTCGGGTGGTGCCAGCGCAGCAAGGCTTCTGCCTTGTGGATGGCCCCAGTCGCCAGCTGCACGATGGGTTGGTACACCACCCGGAATTGCTGCTCGGCCAGTGCGCTGCGCAAGTCGCTGGCCAGCTTCACGCGGGCTTGTGCGGCGATTTGCAGCGCCGGTGTGAAAAAACTGAACCGGTTGCGCCCGGCGCCCTTGGCGACATACAGCGCCTGGTCTGCGTGCTTGAACAGGTCTTCAATCTGCGTGGCATCCAGCGGATAAATGGTGATGCCGATACTGGCCGACACAAACACCTGGCCGCTGCCCAGCTGAAACACGTCGGTCAGCGCCTGCAGCATCTTCTGCAACGTACCTTCCAGGTGTTCGCTGTTGGGCAGCTCCGCCAGGATCACGGTGAACTCGTCGCCGCCCATACGGGCCACGGTATCTGACTGGCGTACGCAGGCCTGCAGGCGGCGCCCGGCTTCGACCAGCAACTCGTCCCCGCTGTCATGGCCCAGGGTGTCATTGATCTCCTTGAAATGGTCCAGGTCGATGAACAACAAAGCCAGCTGCAGGTTGTCGCGTTTGCACTTGCGAATCTCCTGCTCCAGCCGGTCGCGCAACATGCGCCGGTTGGGCAGCCCGGTCAGTGCATCGTAGAGAGCCTGGTGGCGCACCAGTGCTTCGGCCTCCCGGCGGCTGGTCACATCGGTGAACGTGCCAATCATGCGCAGCGGTTTGCCCTGCGCGTCACGGCTGATCACCATACCCCGGCTCAGCACCCACTTCCAACTGCCATCCTTGCACTGGATGCGGTGTTCGTTCTCATAGGCCGGTGTACGCCCATCGAAATGGCTGTCCCGGTCGCGGCACATTTGCGCGACGTCATCGGGATGCGTACGCTTGTCCAGCGCCTCAGCCTGGTTTTCCAGTTCGCCCTCTTCATACCCAAACATTTGCAACAAGCGCGGAGACACAAACTCGGTACCGGTCTGCACATACCAGTCCCATACACCGTCGCCGGTGCTCTCCAGCGCCAGCTTCCAGCGGCCTTCGCTTTCCCGCGCAGCGGCCTCACTGCGCTTGCGCTCGGTGATGTCCTGAAGCACGGAGGTGCGCAGGTGGGCGCGCCCGTGGTCCCAGGTGGTGGTGCCCATGAACCGGATGCAGATTGGGCGGCCCCGCGCCGTCACCATTTCCAGCTCCATGTCGTGGGTGGTGGTGGTCGTCTCCGCATCGACAGGTGCCACCGGCTTGATCATTTCGCGCGCTTGTGGCGTGAAGAAGCGCTGGGTAGATGCGGTGTCACCCGGTACAAATTCCTGCGGTGTGGTCTCCAGGATGCGGTACACGCCGTCGGTCCAGAACACCGTGTTGTTGATGAAGTCACGCTCCCAGGCGCCCACCTGGGCGATAGTCTGCGTGGCGTCGAGCAACTGGTTCAGGCGCCGGTGGGTGGCCTCGGCCTGCACGTGCGCCGTGACGTCTGCCACCGTGCGGACCATGCCGCCTGAGGGCAGGGTCTGGCTGCGGATTTCCAGTGTGCGGCCATCGGGTGTGAGGCGCAGATACTGGTAGGGAGGAGCCTCACCACCCTGTGCCACAGCGAGGATGTACGCGCGCGCATCACTGTCCACGAGGCTCGCTTCGGGCCCGAAGTCTCCCCGCTCAAGCTGATACTGGGCCAGCTCCTGCAGACTGGGGTGCATGGTCAGCAAAGCATGGGGCAGTCTGAGCAGCTCACATATCTGCGGGTTGAACATGCGCACCCGGTCTTCAGCATCCAGCAGCAAAATGCCTTGGCTCACGCTGGTGAGTGTGGTTTGCAGCAACTGGGTTTTTTCCAGCAGCTCTGCATTGGCCTGGCGTAGCGCGTCTTCGCTGTGCTTGCGCGCCGATATGTCGGTGTGCGTGCCAATCATGCGCACCGGTTTGCCCTGTGCATCGCGCTCGACAACAGTGCCGCAGGCCAGTATCCATTTCCACGAGCCGTCTTTGCAGCGCATGCGGAAATCCACCTGGTACTTGGGTGAACGGCCTTCACCATAGGCCCTGGACTCTTCCTGAACCATGTCCAGGTCGTCCGGATGCACCAATGCGACGAAGTCCTGGTAGCCCCGGCGCAGCTCACCGGCTACATACCCCAGCATCTCCTCCCAGTGGGCGGAGTGTGTTTGCGCGCCGGTGGCCAGGTTCCAGTCCCACACCCCCACGCCCGAGCCTTCAAGCGCCAGCTTCCAGGGGTTTTCGGGTTCAGCGGGTGATAACGGGTCGTCGTTCACGGGTGGAAGTATCCCATGGTCGCATCGAGGTTGCACGTGCCAACGCCCCGTCTGGATGGGGTTTGTCCGTACGCTGGCGGTATGAAAATTGCTGCACCCTACAATAACTTGACCACCCGGTTAGCTTTTATCCCATGCAGCCACTTCCTGTGTCCGTCCCCCTCGCCCCCGCGTCTGCGAACCCTGCAGTCGAGGTGCGCAACGCCAGCGTGGTCTACCAGACTGCCGACACCCCCGTCAAAGCCCTGAGCGACATTGACCTGCGCATCAACGAGGGTGAGTTTGTCTCCCTGATTGGTCCCTCGGGTTGTGGCAAAACCACGCTGTTGCGCGTGATTGCCGATCTGGAGCAGATCAGTGCGGGCAGCGTGCTGGTCAACGGTGTGAGCCCGCACGATGCCCGCATGGCACGTGCCTATGGCTATGTCTTTCAGGCACCAGCCTTGTTCCCCTGGCGCACTGTTTTGGGCAATGTGATGCTGCCGTTGCAAATCCAGGGCGGGGCCGGTGCAGACAACCGGGCCATTGCGCTGGAGCATCTGGAGCGGGTGGGGCTGCAGGGGTTTGAGGGCAAATACCCGTGGCAACTCTCGGGCGGCATGCAGCAGCGGGTATCCATTGCCCGCGCGCTGGCGTTTGAGCCCAAAATTTTGATGATGGACGAGCCCTTTGGTGCGCTGGACGAAATCACCCGCGACCGGCTCAACGAGCAGTTGCAGCAGCTCTGGCAACGCGAACGGCGCACCGTGGTGTTTGTGACCCACTCGATAGCCGAGGCGGTGTACCTCTCGACCAAGATTGTGGTCATGTCACCACGCCCCGGGCGTATCGTCAAGATCATAGAGTCCCCGTTGCCCGACGAGCGGTACCTCGCCCTGCGCGACACGCAGGCTTTCATGGATGTGGCGCACCAGGTGCGCGAGGCGCTGGCCGATGGCCACCTCGAATAAACCCGCGCCCCCACACTGGGCCCGCCGGATGTGGGACACGGGCGTTCCGGTGGCCGTGCTGCTGATCGTCTTTCTGCTGATCTGGTATGCAGCGGCCTGGGGCATGAACGGCACGGCCGCCGTCGAGCGTGTGCTGGAGCCCGCAGGCAACCCGTGGACCTGGCAGGAACTGCTGCTCACCACCTGGAATATGGAGCGCCCGGTGCTGCCCGCGCCGCACCAGATCGCGCTGGACTTCTGGTCCGGCCTGGTGGACTGGCCGCTGGACTCACCGCGCAACCTGCTCTTCCATGTGGCGGTGACCGGAGAGACCACGCTGGTGGGTTTTGTACTGGGCACGTTGCTGGGCCTGGTGTTGGCGGTGCTGATCGTGCACTCCAACACGCTGGACCGCGCCTTGTTGCCCTGGATCGTGGCCTCCCAAACGGTGCCGGTGCTGGCCATTGCACCCATTGTGCTGGTGATTCTGGGCAGCCTGGGGCTGGAAGGTCTCGCGCCCAAGGCGGTGATTGCCATGTACCTGAGCTTCTTTCCTGTCACTGTGGCCATGGTGCAGGGCCTGCGCTCGCCGCTGGTGATTGAGACCGAGATGATGCACACCTATGCGGCGAGTCGCTGGCAGTCACTGTGGATGCTGCGCCTGCCAGCAGCGCTTCCGTTTTTGTTCCCGGCCTTGCGTGTCGGCATTGCCGCCAGCCTGGTGGGCGCCATGGTGGCCGAGTTGCCCACTGGTGCGACGGCGGGCTTGGGCGCGCGCCTGCTGACCGGCTCGTATTACGGCAACACGCTGGCCATCTGGTCAGCGCTGGTCATGTCGGCTTTGCTGGGCTTGCTGTTAACCACTTTGGTGGCCGCCACCGAACACCTGGCCCTGCGCCACCGCAGGCAGCCATGAAGCCCGTGGCGCACACATCCCTTCGTAACACTGCAGCGGCGGTGATGGCTTCGCTGGTTGCTGCCAGCCTGCTGTTTTTGCATCCGGTGGCGCAGGGGGAGAGTCCACCGACCGCGGTGTTCTGGCTGATGCTGGTCGTGTTGGCCGGTGCTGCGCTGTGGACGATACGGCGCGTGGCCGCCATCCACGGCACGCGCTTCGACGGCGTGCTGACCGCCGCGCTGTTTGGCTTGTGGGTGCTGTATTTCTGGCAGGTGCTGGTGGTGGCACTGGAGGTACCGCGGGTGCTCTTGCCCGCACCGTCATTGATTGTGCAGTCCCTCATGGACAACCCCGACAAGCTGTGGGGCGACTTCAGCCAGACGGTGCTCAAGGCGGTGTGTGTGGGCTGGCTACTGGGTAGCGGTCTGGGTTTTGCGGTGGCGGTGGCGATTGACCGCATGCCCTTTTTGCAGCGGGGCTTGCTGCCTTTGGCGTCGCTGACCAGCACAGTGCCCTTGGTCGCAGTCGCACCGATTGCGGTGATGTGGTTTGGCTTCGACTGGCCGTCCAAGGCGGCAGTCGTCGTGCTGATGACCTTCTTCCCCATGCTGGTCTCCACGCTGGCGGGTCTCAAGAGCGCGGGCAAGCTGGAGCGCGAACTGATGCACAGCTACGCTGCCAGCTACAGCCGCACGCTGTGGTCGCTGCGCCTGCCTGCGGCCACGCCATTCATTTTTGGCGCACTCAAGGTGAACGCCACGCTGGCGCTGATTGGCGCCATCGTGGCCGAGTTCTTTGGCTCACCCACGGTGGGCCTGGGCTTTCGGATTTCGACCGAAGCCGCGCGCATGAACATGTCTCTGGTGTGGGGTGCGATTGTGGTGGCTGCGGTCACCGGTTCGTTGGCCTATGCCTTGCTTGTACAGCTGGAGCGGCGTGCTGCGTTCTGGCATCCGTCGATCCGCGGCAAATGATGCACGGTGCATCCAGATTCCGCTGTTTTGTTTCCATCCCAACCCCAAGGAGTGTTCCCATGAATCGTTCTTCTCTGGTAGCAAATGGCCTGATGGCCGCCGTATTGGCTGTGTGCGGCATGAGCGCACACGCCGCAGACAAGCTGACGGTGCAGCTCAAATGGCTGCCGCAGGCACAGTTTGCGGGCTACTACGTGGCGCAGGCCAAGGGTTACTACAAGGCTGAGGGGCTGGATGTGACCATCAAGCCCGGCGGCCCTGACATTGGCCCTGCGCAGGTTATTGCCGGCAATGGCGCGGACGTGATCGTGGACTGGATGCCCTCGGCTCTTGCCTCGCGCGAAGCCGGTGTGCCCCTGGTCAACATCGCCCAGGTGTTCAACCAGTCCGGCCTGATGCTGACCTGCAAGAAAGCCAGTGGTGTTACCACGCCGAAAGACCTCAAGGGCAAGACCCTGGGCGTCTGGTACGGTGGCAACGAATACCCCTTCCTGAACTGGATGGGCAAGCTGGGCTACAAGGACACCGACATCAAGATCCTCAAGCAGGGCTTCAACGTCGACCCGCTGCTGCAAAACCAGGCCGCCTGCATCTCCACCATGATTTACAACGAGTACTGGCAGGTGGTGGACGCGGGTGTCAAGGAGAGTGACCTGGTCACCTTCTTCTATGAAAAAGAAGGCGTGGCCACGCTGGAAGACGGCCTGTATGTGCTGGAGCCCAAGCTGAAAGACCCGGCTTTTGTGGCCCGCATGGCCAAGTTCCTGAAGGCCAGCTTCAAGGGCTGGAATGACGCGGTGAAAGACCCTGAAGCGGCTGCCAAAGTGGTGGTGGCAGCAGACGCATCTGGCAGCGCAACCCTGAAGGTGCAAAAGCGCCAGATGGAAAACGTGGCCAAGCTGATCACCAATGCCGGTACCGCCAAGATCGGCTACCTGGAGCCAGCGGCCTATGAGCGCACCGTCAAGGTGCTGCTGGCCGGCGGCAGCTCGCCGGTCATCAAGAAAGACCCGGGCAAAGCCGCCATGTCGCATGTGATCTGGGATGCTGCAGCCAAGTAAGAAGACCCGCGCCGCATCGTCGTCAGCACCTGAGGACGATGCGGCCAAGAGCCGGATTCGCCAGGCGAACGAGAGCCGCATTCTGGGTGCGGCCGAAAAAGTGTTTGCGCGCGCCGGCTTCGAGGGCGCCACCATGGCTGCCATTGCCACAGCCAGCGGTTTGCCCAAAGCCAACCTGCACTACTACTTTGGCAGCAAAGATGTGCTCTACCGTGCGGTGCTGGCGCGCATACTGAACGACTGGCTGGTGCCCACACATGGCATCACAGCAGCGGCAGACCCGCGCACGGCGCTGGAGCAATATATACGGGCCAAGATGGCGCTGACGGAGCAACGGCCCGACGGCTCCAAGGTGTTCGCCAACGAAATGCTGCATGGCGCGCCGGTGGTGAAAACCATTCTGGAGACCGATTTGCGCCACCTGGTGGAAGCGAAGGCGGCTGTGGTGCAGGCATGGGTGTATGCCGGCCGGATGGCGGCAGTGGACCCGGTCCACCTGTTCTTCACCATCTGGGCCGCTACCCAAACCTATGCCGACTTTGACGT
>DAOQRI010000038.1:0-11611 GCA_035355475.1 Rhodoferax sp.
TCCTCGGGGAAGAAGTTGATGATCCGGTCCAGCGCCTGGTTGGCGCTGTTGGCATGCAGGGTGGCCAGGCACAGGTGGCCAGTTTCCGCAAAGGCAACTGCGTGCTCCATGGTTTCGCGGTCGCGGATTTCGCCCATCAAAATGACATCCGGTGCCTGGCGCAAGGTGTTCTTCAGGGCGGCTTCCCAGCTGTCGGTATCCAGCCCTACCTCACGCTGTGTCACCACGCAGTTCTTGTGCATGTGGACAAACTCGACCGGGTCCTCGACGGTGATGATGTGGCCATAGGAATTTTCATTGCGCCAGTCCACCATGGCCGCCAGCGTGGTGGATTTGCCGGATCCTGTGGCACCCACCAGAATGCACAGTCCACGCTTGGACTGCGAAATATCTTTCAGGACTTGCGGGACACCCAAGCCGTCAATGGTTGGAAGCACGGTGGGAATGGTCCGTAGCACCATGCCCACTTTGCCCTGCTGGATGAAGGCGTTGACGCGGAAGCGCCCAATGCCAGGCGGGGAAATCGCGAAGTTGCTTTCCTTGGTGCGCTCAAAATCCGCGACCTGCTTGTCGTTCATGATGGAGCGCGCCAGTGACAGCGTATGCACCGCGTTCAGCGCTTGCGGCGACACCTTGGTTACCTTTCCATCGACCTTGATGGCGGGGGGAAAGTCTCCGGTGATGAACAGGTCGCTTCCGTTGCGCCCGACCATCAGCTTGAGAAGGTCGTTGATAAACTTTGTGGCTTGATCGCGCTCCATGAGAGCACCTCCTTATGGTTATCCGGGGAAGTTCTCGGGGATTTTGGCTTTGGATCGGGCTTCGGCTGCGCTAATGACGTTGCGCTTGACTAGATCGGTCAAATCCTGGTCCAACGTTTTCATGCCGACACTGTTGCCGGTTTGAATGGACGAATACATCTGCGCCACCTTGGCCTCGCGAATCAGGTTGCGGATGGCGCTGGTGCCCAGCATGATCTCGTGCGCGGCCACGCGGCCCTGGCCGTCCTTGGTCTTGCACAGAGTTTGCGAGATGACGGCTTGCAGCGACTCCGACAACATCGCGCGGACCATTTCCTTCTCGTCGGCCGGGAACACGTCAATGATCCGGTCAATCGTCTTGGCGGCACTCGACGTGTGCAGCGTGCCAAACACCAGGTGGCCGGTTTCGGCTGCTGTCATGGCCAGGCGAATGGTCTCCAGGTCGCGCATTTCACCCACCAGAATACAGTCCGGGTCCTCCCGCAGCGCCGACCGCAGCGCTGCGGCAAACGACAGAGTGTGCGGCCCAACTTCGCGCTGATTGACCAAGCATTTCTTGGACTCGTGCACAAACTCGATCGGGTCTTCCACCGTCAGGATGTGGCCGAACTCGGTCTCGTTCAGGTAGTTCACCATGGCGGCCAGTGTGGTGGACTTGCCCGACCCCGTGGGACCGGTCACCAGCACCATGCCGCGCGGTTTCAGGGCCAGATCGCCAAAGATCTTGGGTGCATTGAGTTGCTCCAGCGAAAGGATCTTGCTCGGAATCGTCCGGAACACCGCACCGGCCCCCCGGTTGTGGTTGAAGGCGTTAACCCGAAAACGCGCCAGACCATCGATCTCAAAGGAGAAGTCGATTTCCAGAAACTCTTCAAAGTGTTTGCGCTGGCCATCGTTCATGATGTCGTACACCATGCCATGCACCATCTTGTGGTCCAGCGCTTCCACGTTGATGCGGCGCACATCGCCGTGGACCCGAATCATGGGGGGCAAGCCGGCCGAAAGGTGCAAATCGGAGGCCTTGTTCTTGACACTGAATGCCAGCAGTTGGGTAATGTCCACGGGATCCTCTTTGGGTAAGGTCTTTGTTTGTTACGCTTGGGAGATTATGACCACGATTGCCACCAATCTCCAAGGGATTCGCGCCCGAATTGCAAACGCCTGCAACGCGGCCGGGCGGCCTGTCGAATCCGTCTCGTTGCTGGCTGTTTCCAAGACGTTTGGGGTCGATGCCATCATGCAGGCCCATGCGGCGGGGCAGTCGGCATTTGGTGAAAACTACATCCAGGAGGCAGTCGAAAAAATCACGACACTGCGCGCTTTGCCCCTGCAGTGGCATTGCATTGGCCCCATCCAGAGCAACAAATCCCGACTTGTCGCGGAGCATTTTGACTGGGTGCATACGGTTGACCGGTTGAAGATCGCGCAGCGCCTGAGTGAGCAGCGCCCAGCCCATCTGGCACCCCTGCAGGTGTGCATTCAGGTCAATATAGACGGTGGTTCGACCAAGTCAGGCGTAGCGCCGGGCGATGCCTTGGAACTGGCGCAAGCGGTCGCAAGTCTGCCGGGGTTGCGCTTACGCGGGCTCATGTGCATACCGGATATTGCTCCTACTTTTGTAGCTGCTTGTGCTGTATTGATGAAGGCTAGAGACCTATTTGACCATATAAACATGCGTGGTCTATCACTGGACACTTTGTCGATGGGCATGAGCGCAGACCTGGAGGCTGCCATCGCCAGCGGCTCAACTATGGTGCGTGTGGGTAGCGCAATATTCGGCCAGAGGGGTTAGCCCCCACGCTCCACCGCAGCACCTATTTTTTTGGCATCGCCAACGGCTTGATGCTGCCGCAGTTGCTGCCCAGCCAGCGACCACTGTTTTGCATATCCATCGTTTCCTGGCGGCCCTGTACAGTTGTCGTGGTTCGCATTTTCATGTTGTAGGCCTCGGCGCTGGTGAAGGTAACCTGGCCTTCTCCCTTGCTGGGTGGCTTGGTGCACACAAATGAAAATTTCATGGTGTTGCCCATGCGGGGGCTATTGGTGTGGGTGCAGCCGTCCTGGTGACTGGACACTTCGTTGCGATCGACCATCTCCTGGGTCATGCAGACCTTGACCGTCATGCCGCCACCCGCTCCGGTGCCCATCTGAACGCCTTGCTTGGCCATCATGTCCTGCATCATCTTGCGCTGCTCTGGCGGCATGTTTGCCATCTCTTTTTGGGCCTGGGCCATGGCATTGGCCATCTTTCCGTCGCCCCCCGACATTTGGGTGGTGAACTCCCAAAGGCCGGGCTTGATAGTCTGAGCGTGCGCCCCGCCTGACAGGGCTACAAATGCAAGGGCTGCGATACCAGCGAGCAGTTTCATGGTTTCCCCCTAAAAAAGCCATTGTGGCAAAACTGGCTGCCTTTGTGAATGGCTTGGCTGGTTGAGCACGAGGTGAATGTATAGAATCAATTGGCGCATGGCACATCCCAATTCACACCAAACCACTTCGAGCGACACCGTGAGTGCTGGCTTTACTAGCCTGTCCACGCGTGCGACGGCCCAACTGGCCGTGCTATTTGCCGATGTCGTGGGCAGCACCCGGCTCTACGAGACGTTTGGCGACGATCAGGCCAAGCGCATGATTGATGAGTGCCTGGACCTGCTGCGTGGCGTCATTCAGCACTACGGCGGCCGCGTCATCAAGACCATTGGCGATGAGATCATGTGCGTGCTGCCCAGCGCAGACAGTGGTTGCCTGGCTGCCACTGACATGCACCACAAAATCATGGCCTTGCCCATGGTGTCCAAGGTCAAGCGCAGTATCCGCATTGGATTTAACTTTGGACCGGTGATCGAAGAAAACAACGACGTTTTTGGCGACACGGTCAACCTGGCGGCGCGAATGGCTGGTTTGGCCAAGGGGATGCAGATCATCACCACGGGTGCGACCGTGGCCTGCCTGTCGCCCATGCTGAAGTTGTCGACGCGATCGATTGCGGCATTGGCCGTGAAAGGCAAAGGCGATGAAGTCGATGTGTGCGAAGTCATCTGGCAGGGCGGCGAAGAGCTGACTATGTCCACCGCATCGATTGCCTTCACTGCCAAGCCCATCATCTTGCAGTTGAAGCACGGCGGCCAAACCTGGGAGCTGGATTACGACGGCATTGTTCTGGGGCGCGACCCGCAGTGCAATGTGGTCATCAGCGACCGCAATGCCTCGCGCCAGCACGCCCGCATTGAGCGACGCCGGGACAAGTTTTTCCTGGTTGACCAAAGTACCAATGGCTCTTTTGTGGTGTTTGCCAATGAAGCGGAGGTGGTCTTGCGCCGAGAGGAACTGATGTTGCGCGGCAGCGGGCGCATCGGTTTTGGCCATTCGGTCGATTTGCCGGAGACCGAGACGGTTTCGTTTTCCGTCAAAGGTTAAGAGCCTGAGCGGCAGAGCGTTCTGCTCCGTGTCCCCCACCTGCTGCGCGGGCTCCTCCTTTACCTGCGCAAAACACTCTGCCGCCCAGGCTCCTCAGACGTTTTAGGCGCTCTCACGTACTGGTCTTGACCGGTTTGCCCTGTAACTTCCCGCGAGCGCCGGGTGCACTTTGCAACCCGGCCGGTGGCAGGTTGGCCAGTTTGCCGCGCACTGCAATATCTGCACAGGCGGTCGAGAAACTCACATTCACTTGCGCTCCATTGGAGCCCGCCAGCGCAAAGCAATTCTGACCAAGCTTGGCGTTGAGTGGCTTCAGGATTCCGTCCAGGATCAGGTCGCTAGCATTGCCGTCGGCCAGTTGCAACTGGTAGGCTCCTGAGCCACCCACCAGTTGCGCATCCAGCACCTGACGGAAGCCACGCAGTTCACGCAGCAACTGGCTGGCGCTCTGGTCATCCGGCAGGCCGGCGATGTTGAGCCGGACATTCTGCGCACCGTAGTTGAAGTGGTCGAGGAAAAAGTTCTTGGAGAACTCGTCACCCACCAGCTTGCCGATTTCGGCCAGGGCCTGGTCCTCCGTGGCCCAACTCTTTCCACTGGGGTTGACGGTATTGAGGTAAACCTCTTCACCGCTAGCCTTGTCTATGGCTTTGATGGTCCAGGAAGTCAGCGCAGTCTTGGTAATGGTCAGGCCCGATGCGGGCAAGCGTGCTGACAACAGCTTGATTTTGACCTCGCCCTCGATCTGAAAATCCGAGGGCTGCGCCTTGGCGCCGGCGGGCAATTCGCCGTCTGCCGACCAGACCCGAAAGCCAAACGACTTGATGCGCTCCTTGAGCACGTTCTCCGCCACCATCGACCGCTCGGCCGGCAGGGCCTGGGTCGTGTCCGCGTTGCGGATGGCCATCAGGATGGATACCTTGGGGTCCCCGTTGTTGCGGATGAAGTCCACCCGTTCTTCCTTGGACAGCTGGTTGAGCGACTTTTGAACATCACGCACCTTGACTACCGCACGGGCTTCCGTCTCCAGCAAGCCATCTTTGCCAGTGGCGGACGCGCTCTCTTTAATCACCGTCTTGATGAAGGCACCCGGCTGGGACAACAGCTTGCGATCCAGCACCGCGTAGTTCTTGTTGAGCGAGTCCTTTTGCACATACAGTGCCACGGCTTTTTCCACCAGCTGTCGCATCGCGTCCGCGCGTGATTCTGCCTGCGCTGCGCTGGCGTCGCCATTGAAGCGCGCATCCGCAGGGTCTACCAGACCCAAGGCGCTGATGACCATGGTGCCGGGTTCCAGCGCGGGTTCTTGGGTTGCTACAGCCACGGTCGCCGAGGGGGCACTCACTGCGGCGGGTGACGCCTCAGGTGCCTGAACTTGTGCCACCGTGGTGGGTGCGTTGCTGTTCCGCAGAAAAACGAAGCTGCCTGCGCCGACTACGGCGATGCCGGCCAGTGCGGCCGCCACCAGCGTGGCGCTTGACCTAGCTTTCGGCTGGCCGCCTTGGGGCACGGCGGGCGTTGGCTCGGCCGCACGGGCTGGCGCAGGCGTCACCTTGGGCACAACCGGGGCAACGGGCGGCATGCTGAGTTCGGTTCGGTCCGGATCGGTGGCTGCGCCTGCCGCAACGGGGGCTGGCGCGCTCAGTGTCGTTTTGATGGCTTGGGCAAATTCCTGTGCGCTCTGGTAGCGTTCGTCCGGGTTTTTTGCCATCGCTTTTTTGACCACCAGGTCAAATGCTGCAGGCAAGGCAACATTCAGCAGCGAAGGCGCCAGTGGCTCCTCGTGCAGTACCTTGAACATGATGGTGGTGGAGTTGCCGGTGAAGGGCTTCTCGCCCGTCAGAAACTGGTACAGGATGACTCCGCACGAGAAAATGTCGCTGCGCCCGTCGACGGGCTGGCCCATGAACTGCTCGGGCGACATGTAGGCCGGTGTGCCCATGACAGTACCTACCTGGGTCAACTCGGATTTTTCCACCCGCGCAATGCCAAAGTCCGCGATTTTGACCTTGCCGTCGGCCAGCACAATCAGGTTGGCCGGCTTGATGTCGCGGTGCACCACGCCGTGCGCATGGGCATGCGCCAGGGCATCCAGGATTTCCCCCATCAAGCGCTCTACATCTTTTAGCGCGAAGCGTTCGTTGGCCTCAAAAAAGTCGCGCAGTTCCCGGCCCTTGACGAACTCCATGGCAATGTAGGCGACCCGCTGGCGCGCCAGGGCCTGCTCGCCGGCGACCATGGTGTGGTCATCGTCGGCAATTTCCTCGCCATAGTCGTACACCGCCACTATGCCGGGGTGGTTCAAGCGACCGGCAGCCTGCGCTTCCCGCTTGAAGCGTGCCAGTACGTTGGCAGCTTCGTCGCCGTTGAGCTGTGTCGGCAGGATGGTCTTGATGGCAACCGTGCGTTCTATGAGTGGATCAAATCCCTCATACACCACGCCCATGGCACCCTTGCCCAACTCCCGGCGTATGGTGAACTTACCCAGGCGCGAAAAGGCGGTCATAGCTTGAGCGCCGCAGGGCCGCCCCAAGGCGCGAGGGCCCCCTCGGGGGGCAGCGCTGTACACGCAGTGACGAGCGTGGGGGTCATATCATTTATATTTGGAGTCGATGTCCCAAACCAGTGTCTGCACCAGGCGCTGAACCATGGTGTCCAGACCCACGCCACCCTTGGCCGAGTCAGACACACCCATCACGCTGGTGGATGTGGCGCCCACTTCCATTTTCAGATCCTTGTAACCCTGCGCCACTTGCTCGGTGGTGTTGGCATCCATGATCTTGTAGCGCATGCCAATCAACCACACGCCCGTGCTGTCGCCGGTTTGGACCGAGCCAGCGACGGTGCCTGCGGCAGAGCCTGCCATGCTGCCACCGCCAAACAGGGACAGCAGGCCACCCACCGCGCGGCCATCAAAGCCTTTCTTGGCTTCGGAAATTTGCTCGGCTTTCAAGATGTCGAACTTCAGGATCCACTTGGTGGTCTTGAGCTTGCCCATCTGCATGGTTCTGCGGGCTGCATTGGGGTCGCCCAGGTTGTAGGCCAATGAAATCTCGTTGACCAGTGGGCCGAGGTTGGTGCGCTCTAGCACCGGGAAGTTAGCCTGTGACAATTCCAGCTCGGCGAAATCGGCAATGTTGTTGGGCAAAAAGCGCTGGGTGAAGCTGGCGTTGTTGCTCTTGATCTCGCCGGGAATGACGATGAGCGCCGGGCCGCGTTTGTTTTTGTTGGTGTACTCCACCTCTTTGTACGCTGCGGAGTCTGCTGCTGCATTGGCCTTGTCTGACGTCGATGTGCCGGCTGTAGGAGAAGGATTGCCAAAGCTGGGTTGTGCCTGCACGGCACTTCCCAATGCGGCCATGACCAAAACGGCTGACAGGGCAGCGCCCTTGAATGCGTGAAACGATTGACTCATCGACTTGCTCCCGAAATAAAAAACCAAGAATCAGGCCACTGCGACTGCGGCAGCCCCCACCAAACTCTCAATACTACGAGCCGCCCAGGCGGCAATAGTCACTGTACAACTGCGCAACGACTTCGTCGGCCTTCTCATTGATCAAATTGAGGGCCATACCGCTGGTGTCCACGCCGGCGTAACTGGCGTTGTCGGCGCTGGTCTGCGACAGGATTCGTCCGTTGGCGTCGGTCAATGTGAAGGCCATGCGGATAGTGACCTGATTAACCCGGACGATGGTGTTGTAACCGGCCTGGCTGGATATCAGGCCGCGCAGAATGTACTGGGCCGATAGGCGTTTGGATGCGCTCAATGCGGCGTCCGGGTTGTTCTTGAAATACGCATCGATCTCGGCCTGCGCAATCTGGGCGGTAATCTGAGCCTGCGTGTATGTCTTCAAGCCCAAGCTTTGCAGGCGTGCATTGAGGGCGTCAAAGTGGCCGCTGTAGCTGGACTGCGCAGTTTGCAGATACCCGTCGCGGCTCTCGCCGATCAGCACCATGATTTTCTGGTTCTTGATCTTGGCCCGGCACGGGCTCGCCAGCAGTGCCTGCACTTTGGCCTGCTGCTCGGCTTCACGCGCCTTGTCGGCGGCATCTTCGTTGGAAAACTTAAAGCCTTGTGCCAGCGCTCCACCACACAACGCAACACTGGCAAGCAGGATGATCAGGGTGTGGCGCATAGGGTTGGAGGTTTCCTTCGGGGCATTATAGGCAGCGGTTTTCAATGGCGGCAACTGCAGCACACACGTTTGTACCAACGCGGGCGAGGCCGCTAACGCAGTGTCAAACGGGTGGTGTTTTTCACCTCTTCCATCACTGGGTAGGTTCTTGTTTCACGCACGCCGGGCAGTTGCCACAGCACGGTGCCTGCAAAGTCGCGGTAGGCGGCCATGTCGGCCATGCGCGTTTTGAGCAAGTAGTCAAAACCGCCGGCCACCATGTGGCACTCCATGATCTCGCCGCGAACCTGGACGGCCGCCTTGAAGGCCTCGAAAACATTGGGTGTGGTGCGGTCCAGCAGCACCTCGACAAACACCATCATGCCGGCGCCCAGTTTCAGGGGGTTCAGGCGTGCTTCATATCCCAGGATGTAGCCGTCCTTGGTGAGGCGCTGCACCCTGGCCAACACGGCGGTGGGGGAGAGGGATACCGTTTCTGCCAGTTTGAGGTTGGAGATGCGGCCGTCTTCTTGCATGCAGGTGAGGATTTTGAGGTCTATGCGGTCTAGCGTTGTTTCCATTATTTCTTCTCTTCTCTTGTCTTTTATTTCGTTACTTTTGTGTCCCCACTCTCCCCCAACCCCTCTCGCCCCGCCGGGCGAGAGGGGGGCTTAACAGCCGATTTGGTGACAGCGCGCCGGCTACGGAATTACTGGCGAGGCGCTGCCACCGTGTTTGTTCGCCACGGCTATTGCGTCGCGGTCGTAGAGGCCTCGTAGCGATGTCGCGCGGAACTGGCTGGCAGGCGCAGCCGCCAGCTTTGGCATACACCGTCAGAGCCGTTTACTACGACCGTCACTACAGAAGCCTGTGTAATCCACAACGCACCGCAGCCTCACCCCAGTAATTCCGTAGTCGGCGCGACAAGATCAAATCGGCTGTTAAGCCCCCCTTTCGCCCGGCGGGGCGAGAGGGGTTGGGGGAGAGTGGGGTACACAAGTTGCTATAAAACAGCAAAATTTTAGTGAAAAATTAACTTAAAGATAGAAGAATATAGCGACTTATCAAAAAGCATCCCCGGAGACCACCATGCCCGTCGCCCAACGCCTGCCCTTCCCCTACCGCCCCGAGGCCGAAGTGGTGGCCCGCCATTTGCAGAATGTCAGCCAGGTGCTGGACTGGGCCGCCGCAGCGCGCGCTGCCACGCCTTGGGTGCAGGCCGTGCGCGACAACCCCCCGCCGTTCTGGGCGATGGAAAGCCTGCTCAAGGAATACCCGATCTCCAGCGCCGAGGGACTCGCCTTGATGCGCCTGGCCGAAGCGCTGCTGCGCGTGCCCGATGCCGAGACTGCCATTGCGCTGACCGCTGACCAACTGGGCCGCGCCGACTTTGATGGCAGTGGCGACAAGGTGCTGTCGCGCCTGTCCAGCACCGCGATTGCCATGTCCAAACACTTTTTGCCCGATGCACAGACCGGTGCCGGTCCCAAGACTGAGCACGGCCTGATGGCCAAGCTCGGCGCCAGGACCGTGGTCGCTGCCACGCTGCGCGCCGTGCAGTTGCTGGGTCGCCAGTTCGTCCTGGGCCAGACCATGAAGGAAGCGCAGCACGAGGCCGACACTGCGCGTAAGAAGACGGCGCTGCGCTACTCCTATGACATGCTGGGCGAGGGCGCGCGCACCGATGCAGATGCATTGCGGTATCTGAATAGCTATACCGATGCTATTGGATCCATAGCAGTTCATGCCCATAAGACGGGGGCTATGGAGGAAAATGACGGCATATCCATCAAACTCAGCGCGCTGCACCCGCGCTTTGAGGATGCGCAAAGTGCGCGCGTCATGGCCGAGCTGGTGCCCCGCGTCTGGAGTCTGTGCCAGCACGCTGCAAGCGCCAACATCAATCTGACCATTGACGCCGAAGAGGTGGAGCGCCAGGAGCTGACGCTGGAGGTGCTGGAGGCACTGGTGGCCAAGGTGGCGGCCGAGTTCCCGCAGTGGCGCGGCTTTGGCATGGCCATGCAGACCTACCAGACGCGTTCACTGGAATTGATCGAAGCCGTCACCGCAATGGCGCGGCGCTACAAGGTGCGTTTGATGTGCCGCCTGGTCAAGGGTGCGTATTGGGACGCCGAGATCAAGCGCGCCCAGGAGCTGGGCCTGCCGCACTACCCTGTGTTCACGCACAAGCACCACACCGATGTGTCCTATCTGTCTTGCGCGCGTGCGTTGCTGGACGTGCCTGACGCCATCTACCCCCAGTTCGCCACGCACAACGCCGCTACCATCGCCGCCATCCTCCAAATGGCTGCGCGCACCGGTGCGCCGTTTGAATTGCAACGCCTGCACGGCATGGGGGAGGGCATTTACCGCGAGGTGCTGAAGAACCCGCTGGTGGCCTGCCGCGTCTATGCGCCCGTGGGCGCACACCGCGATCTGCTGGCCTATCTGGTTCGCCGCCTGCTGGAAAACGGCGCCAATTCATCCTTTGTGCACCAGATGGCCGACCCTACGGTGGATATGCAGGACCTGCTGACCTCCCCACTGCGCCTGGAGCCAAACGCCAGCCTGCCGCTGCCGCCGGATCTGTTTGGCACCCATCCCGGTGCGCGCAAGAACAGCACCGGTCTGGACCTGACCGTGCCCAGCATGCGCGATCCGCTGCTGGCCGCGCTGGCCACAACACCGGTACCATTGGTTCCCGAATTCGACCCGGCTCGCACCGTCGAAGTGTTCTCAACCTGTGCTGCAGCGCAAAAGGGCTGGAGCCGTACACCGGTGACCGAGCGCGCCGCCATCCTGCGCCGTGCGGCGGACACCATGCTGGAGCAAACTCCGATGTTCTGCGCCCTGCTGGTCAAGGAAGCGCACAAGACCTGGGGCGATGCGGTCAGCGAAGTGCGTGAAGCCGTGGACTTTTTGCGCTACTACGCCGATGAAGCCCAGCGCATCATGCAGCCGCTGGCGCAACCGCAGATCCACCATCTGCCGCCCGCGCTGGCCAGTTGCAGCTTTGGCGTGACCGGCGAGTCCAACACGTTGTCGCTGACGGCGCGCGGCGTGTGGGTCTGCATCAGCCCCTGGAACTTCCCGCTGGCCATCTTTGTCGGCCAAGTCGCCGCCGCATTGGCCACCGGCAATGCCGTGCTGGCCAAACCGGCCGAGCAGACGCCCGGCGTGGCCCAGGTCGCGGTGCAACTGCTCCACGCTGCGGGTGTGCCAGTTGACGCCCTTCAACTGGCACACGGTTCCGGTGAAACCGTGGGTGCGGCGTTGGTAGCACAACCTGGCGTTGCCGGCGTCGTTTTCACAGGTTCC
>DAOQRI010000039.1:0-11596 GCA_035355475.1 Rhodoferax sp.
TGCATCAGCCAGCCGATGTAGGTGGCCAGTTGCTGCGCCTCGGGGCCGGGCAGCAGCATGCAGTAGTTCAGCGCGTGCAGGAAGCGCGACTCCGAGATCCAGCGTTTCTCCTCGACCAGCTCGCGGTGCATGATGGCAATCTGTCCCGCAGGGCCGCCAAAGCTGATGAAACCGAGCTTGAGCCAGAAGCGAAAGGCTTCGCCAAATGGGATGGCACGTTTGGCGAGCGTTTGTGTCAGGGGGGTGCTAAACGCTGAAGCGGAGCTGGAAGGATCTGGCTGGTTTTGGGTGTCCATGGATCACTCTTGTTGCATAGCCAGCAATTTGGATGGGACACCATCTTGGAGCCGGATTGGCCCGACACCGGGGAGTTGGCACCCCGATGAGGCCAACTTATCACCGTGGCAGTGCCAACTTATAGACCGACGTTCCCGCCCGCAAATTCGGCAGAAAACGTACGGCCTGTCCGTCCTGCAAACCAAAACTATCCTGCACCTGCAGGCCATTGCGCTCGGCCAACGCCGCCAGATCGGCGTGGGTGCCGACGCGGATATTGGGCGTGTCATACCACTGGTAGGGCAGGCGCTTAGTCACTGGCATGCGGCCTTTAAACACGCTGAGCCGATTGGGCCAGTGTGCGAAATTGGGGAAGGCGATGATGCCGACCCGGCCTACGCGCACGGTTTCGCGTAGCATGACCTCGGCATTGCGCAGGTGTTGCAAGGTGTCGATCTGCAGCACCACATCAAAGGAACCGTCGCCAAACAGGGCGAGCCCTTCCTCCAGATTGAACTGGATCACATTGACGCCGCGCTGCACACAAGCCAGCACATTGGCATCAGCAATCTCGACGCCGTAGCCGGTGCACCCGCGGGTTTTCTGTAAGTGCGCCAGCATGGCGCCATCGCCACAACCCAGGTCCAATACGCGAGACCCCTGCGGCACCAACTGGGCAATGGCATGCTGAATAGACAGATCGCTCATGCTTGCAGCTCCTTGGATACGCTTTCAAAATACGCGCGCACTACACCCATGTAGCGGGGGTCATCCAGCAAAAAGGCATCGTGTCCATGGGGCGCGTCGATCTCGGCGTAGCTCACATCACGCTGGTTGTCCAGCAGGGCCTTGGCGATTTCGCGGCTGCGCTTGGGTGAGAAACGCCAGTCAGTGGTAAAGCTGACCAGCAAGAACTTGCAGGTAGCACGCTTGAGCGCCTGGCTTAGATCGCCACCATAACTTCGTGCCGGGTCAAAGTAGTCCAGCGCCCGGGTGATCAGCAAGTAAGTGTTGGCGTCAAAGTATTCGGCAAACTTGTCGCCCTGGTAGCGCAAGTAGCTCTCGATCTGGAACTCTACATCCTGCGTGCTGTATTTGTAGGCTCCGGCGCCTTGAAACAGCCCTGCGGCGCCAGCCTCTTGACTCTGAACGGCGTCCAGGGTTTTATCACGCACTGCATCGCGGAGTTGACGACCAAACTTCTCGTTCATCACATCGTCGCTCAGGTAGGTGATGTGGCCAATCATGCGGGCGATGCGCAGGCCGCGCTTGGGCACGGTGCCGTGTTCGTAGAAATGGCCACCATGGAAATCAGGGTCCGTGACGATTGCGCGACGCGCCACTTCGTTGAAGGCAATGTTCTCAGCGGTCAGGTTGGGGGCGCTGGCAACCACCACGGCGTGTCGCACACGGTCCGGGTACTGTAGCGTCCACGACAACGCCTGCATACCGCCCAGCGACCCCCCCATCACAGCCGCAAGCGTCTGGATTCCCATGGCATCGAGCAGCCTGGCCTGGGCGTTGACCCAGTCTTCAACCGTCACGACGGGAAAATCAGCGCCATAAACACGCTGCGGGCTGTCCGGGTTGGCGTGCATGGGGCCCGTGGAGCCAAAGCACGAGCCCAGGTTGTTGACCCCAATGACAAAGAAGCGATCGGTGTCCACCGGTTTACCCGGGCCAATCATGTTGTCCCACCAGCCTTCCGAGTTTTCTTTCCCTTCATAAACACCGGCCACGTGGTGCGAGGCGTTCAAGGCGTGGCAAATCAGTACCGCATTGGAGCGCTCGGCGTTGAGCGTCCCGTAGGTTTCGTAACTCAGGGAGTAGTCACGCAGCGACTGTCCGCTTTGCAGCGTCAAGGCATGCGGAAAGTGTTGTGACAGAGGGGTCGCGATCAAAGGCATCTCCAAGCCAAAAACGAAAAACCCGGCAACGCTAAATGCGGAGCCGGGTTGCCTGGTGGGGATCGCCTTGGCCGTCTTTAGCTGTTTTTCGAAGCTCCAGGGCTTCGGCGCCCGCAATCGTGGGTATCAAATCGGCGCTGCAGATAGTATATAGAACTCCACCTATGCGCGCAGGTGCCCAACCTATGCGAGCAATGCAACTAACCCCAAGACCAGGAAAATTAGCGCGGACACCACATGAACGATCTTGAGAGGCACCAATTTGGTGATTTTCTCGCCCAACCAGACAACCGGCGCGTTCGCGAGCATCATGCCCAGTGTCGTTCCCGCCACCACCCAAGCCCAGGCCTGGTACTGCGCGGCCAGCATGACAGTCGCGATCTGCGTCTTGTCTCCCATTTCAGCCAGGAAAAACGCCACCACCGTTGTTCCAAACACACCCAAACGGGGCGCGCCGCTGGCCTCATCGTCATCCACACTGTCGGGAATCAGCATCCACACCGCCATGGCAATGAAGGAACCGCCCAGCACCCAGCGCAATGCATCAGGCCCCAGCATGGTCGTGACCCATGCGCCCACGGCGCCGGCCATCGCATGATTGGCAATTGTGGCCACGAATATGCCCAGAACAATGGGCCAGGGCTTGCGAAAACGCGCGGCAAGGATCAACGCCAGTAGTTGGGTTTTGTCACCCATTTCGGCAAGGGCGACGATGCCGGTGGAGACGAGGAATGCTTCCAATGTGGGCTCAAACAGGGTTACGGAGTGCCCAAACATTGTAGGCCTCGCGGCATAGGACCTCAGAAGCCCATTCTGGCGCATTTTTTGCTTTCATTTGGTGCGATTTTGAAAATCACATCAAAAACGCACCAATTCGTAGCATTTCACACTAAGAGGTTCACATGGAAGCACTCAAACAGGGCGCAGATGCCTTGTTCATTCTTCTCGGCGGCATCATGGTCTTGGCCATGCATGCCGGATTTGCATTTCTGGAACTGGGCACCGTGCGCCGCAAGAACCAGGTCAATGCACTGGTCAAAATTCTGGTGGACTTTTCCGTCTCCACCGTGGTGTATTTCCTGGTTGGCTATGGCGTTGCGTATGGCACCAGCTTCTTTGTAGGCGCCGAAGTGCTGGCCGCCAAGAATGGTTACGAACTGGTGAAGTTCTTCTTCCTACTCACCTTTGCCGCCGCCATTCCCGCCATTATTTCAGGTGGAATCGCTGAACGTGCGCGATTTTGGCCTCAATTGATTGCAACAGGCGTCATCGTCGGCTTTATCTATCCCTTCTTTGAGGGTATTGCATGGAACCAGCATTTTGGGGTACAGGCATGGATCAAGGGGCTGACCGGCGAAGAGTTCCATGATTTTGCGGGCAGTGTGGTGGTACATGCGGTGGGTGGGTGGATAGCCCTCCCAGCCGTCATCTTGCTTGGTGCGCGCAGCAACCGGTACCGCAAAGATGGCGCCATCTCAGCGCATCCGCCGTCAAGCATCCCCTTTCTGGCGTTAGGTGCCTGGATCTTGACGGTTGGCTGGTTTGGTTTCAATGTGATGAGCGCCCAAACCCTGGACAAGATCTCTGGCTTGGTCGCGGTCAATTCCCTGATGGCCATGGTGGGCGGCACATTGGCCGCGTTGGTGGCTGGAAAGAACGATCCCGGTTTCGTGCACAACGGCCCACTGGCCGGTCTGGTGGCCGTGTGCGCAGGCTCCGACCTGATGCACCCCCTGGGGGCACTGGTCGTTGGCGCCGCCGCAGGAACCATCTTCGTGGTGATGTTCACGCTGACCCAAAACAAGTGGAAGATTGACGACGTGCTGGGAGTGTGGCCGCTGCACGGCCTTTGCGGCACATTGGGAGGCGTGGCTGCCGGTATATTCGGCAGCAAGGCATTGGGGGGGTTGGGTGGCGTGTCCCTTGGCGCACAAGTCATTGGCACCGCAATGGGCGTAGCGTGGGCGGCGCTGGGCGGCTTGGTGGTCTATGGGTTGCTCAAGAAGGTTACCGGACTGCGCTTGAACCAGGAAGAAGAGTACGACGGGGCGGACCTTTCCATCCACAAAATCAGTGCATCGCCGGAGCGTGAGGTCAACTGGTAAATTCAAATTTATTGAATTATTGCGAAAAGCAATTTGAATTTTTTTAGTCAAGACGGCTCCTAAACTTCTCCTCCTTGTCAAGCCGTTTGCTGCTTGACGGAAGAATGTTGAAGAACCGTCTGCCATGAACACTGCCTCTGCATCCCACCGTTACCACGGTTTTGCCATAGCCCTGCACTGGGTGCTTGCGCTGGGACTGGTGGGTCTATTTTTCATGGGCCACTACATGGCCGACCTGCCGTTTTCGCCGCAACGCCTCAAACTGTACAACTGGCACAAGTGGGCCGGTGTCACCATCCTGGGTCTGTCTGCAATTCGACTGACCTGGCGACTCGTTCATCGACCACCAGCCTTGCCACAAGCGGTTACCCTGGGTATGCCTTCCTGGCAAATGCAGGCGTACCACGCGACCCATATCGCCATGTATGCGCTGTTTTTCGCGGTTCCTCTGCTCGGTTGGGCCTATAGCTCGGCGGCCGGCTTCCCCATCGTGCTGTTTGGTGTACTGCCATTGCCAGACTTTGTAGCCGCAAGCAAACCTTTGGCAGAAATGATCAAACCCTGGCATGCGCTGTCAGCCAATGGGCTTGCAGCGCTGGTCGTTTTGCATGTGGCAGCTGCGGTCAAACACCAGATGGTTGATAGAGACGGTTTGATGGACCGCATGCGCCCCGGCCGGCCGTAAGAAGCTCTCGCACCCTGCACTCGATACACAAACACAACCCCCAAATCATGAACGCCTTCCATACTACGGCACGTGCAACCGCATGGGCCTTGCTCACCACACTGGGTGCCGGTGCCGCCCTAGCCGATCAAAGACTCCTTCCCGCCCAAAGCGAAATCAGCTTTGTCAGCAAGCAGATGGGGGTACCCGTTGAGGGCAGCTTCAAGAAATTCGATGCGCAAATCGCCTTCGATCCGGCCAAACCCCAAACGGGCAAAATTGCTTTCACCATCGACATCGCCAGCATCACCCTGGGCTCACCCGAGCCGGATGCCGAGTTGCCCAAAGCACCCTGGTTCAATACTGCCAAGTTTCCGCAGGCCACGTTCCAGTCGAACAGCATCAAAGGCCTGGGAGGCGGCAAGTTTGAAGTCTTGGGCAAGCTCACCATCAAGGGCAACACGCAGGACGCCGCCATACCGGTCACGCTGGTGCAAACCGGTGCCAACACCACGGCCAGCGGCGTACTGACGATCAAACGACTGGCCTTCAAAATCGGCGAAAACGAGTGGGCAGACACGTCCATGGTGGCCGACGATGTGCAGGTCAAGTTCAAGCTGGCACTCAGCGGCGTTTCCAAGTTCTGACTTTCCGATTTCCTCTCAACCCTGCTATTTATCTGGAGCAACTCACCATGCGTAAATCCCTACTCGGTCTGGCTGTGGCCGCAACCCTGGCTACTGGTCTGGCGCAAGCCGAATCTGCGTCATACGGCATCGACCCGACACACACGTTTGCAACCTTTGAAATCGGTCACTTTGGCGCCTCGGTGAACCGTGGACGTTTCGACAAGAAGGAAGGGACCGTTCAGTTCGACCGTGCTGGCAAAACTGGCAAAGTGGAAATCAGCTTTGACGCCACGTCCATCAACACCGGCACTTCAGCATTCGACAAACACCTGCAAAGCGCCGACCTGTTCGATGCCGCAAAATTCCCCACCATCAAATTTGTATCCGACAAGTTTGTGTTCAATGGCGACAAGGTTGCCGAGGTTGCGGGTCATTTGACGCTGTTGGGAAAAACCCAGCCGGTGACGCTGAAAGCCAACCAGTTCAACTGCTACCAAAGCCCCATGCTTAAACGTGAAGTGTGTGGTGGTGACTTTGAGACCACGATCGACCGCACAGCCTTTGGCATGAACTACGGTGTGGATTGGGGATTCTCTAAGAACGTTCGCTTGGTCGTCCAAGTCGAAGCAGTCAAGCAGTAATCAGGCGAATACCTTGAATTTGGCGGCAAGGTGTTGCAGGCCTTTGAGTCCGCCCCACGGCCGCTCAACCGCAGATGCGGCGGCGCCGATCGACTGTGTCTTTTGGCGCTCGGCCTCGTCGCTGAATTCACGCATGGCCGACACAGCCAATGCGACAAAGTCAGGCTGCTTCGAAGCTCCGGCCATCTGGGATTTAGCAACCAGCACACCGTCCTTGTTGAGCGTAATCTGCGTGTAAACACCCGCATTGCGATCAATCGCACACTGGTGGTCTGCTGCCTGCGTCTCGGCGTCGGCTTTGGTGTCACCCGCTGACACCGGTTTGCGACTGTCAGAGTAGACCGCCACACTCGCCCTTGCTGAGGCGTTCTCCGGCAGCTGAACTTTCATCACAACGCTGTCGGGCCGCACCAGAATGCCATCCGCCACTGGCACTGGCAACTGCGCCGGGGGCTTGGACAGACCCGCACGGGGAGGCACGCCTGACGACTCGTTTTCAGAGGCGTTGGGCATGCTGTGACGGGGAAATTGAAGGTGGGAAAAGCGGTCGATTTGCATGGCACAGCCCCATTCAGACAGTGGACACGCCAAGTATGGGGACGCCCCAAACCAGTCAACGCCGAAATAAAGCCAGAAAACCCGGGTATTTCAGGACGATGAGACTAGACTCCCTGCATTGCAAATTTCCGGAGACACACCATGCGCTTCGACACGCGCTGGATGACGCCGATTTTGGGCATAGCCGCGCTGTGCGCCGCACTGTCCGCACAGGCCCAATCCACGCCCACATTGAAAATTGGTGTCATAGGACCATTTACCGGTCCATCTTCTGATTTTGGTGTCCTCATGTTGCAGGGTGTGCAGCTCGCCACGGAAGAAATCAACACCGTAGGCGGATACATGGGCCGCCACATTGAACTGGTCATCAAGGACGACCAGGGCAACCCGGACATCGGCCTCAAAGGCTCGCAAGAGCTGGTGGCCCAGGGTGTCACCGTCACACTGGGGTTTTGCAACACGGGCGTGGCACAGAAGTCGCTGGAAGTTTTCCAGAACGCCAAGTTGCCACTCATCATCCCCTGCGCGACCGGAACCCCGTTGACCGCCAAGTACCCGGCACCCGAGAGCTACATATTCCGCACCTCGCCACGCGATGCCATTCAGGCACCGTTCGTCGTTGACGACATCCTGCGACGTGGCTGGACCAAGGTCGCCATCTTTGCCGACACCACGGGCTACGGCGACGCCGGTCTGAAAGACGTGGAAGCGGCATTGACCGCGAAGAACCTCAAGGCCGTGTACGTTGCGCGGTTTGCGCTGGGCGTCAAAGACCTGCGTGACGAACTAAGGGCCGCGCAAGCAGCTGGTGCCGACGTGGTGTTCAGTTACACCGTGGGGTCAGAAAACGCTGTCATCGCCAATGGCCGCAAAGACCTGAAATGGAAAGTGCCCCAGGTGGGCGCATGGCCACTGTCTTTCCCGTTTTTCATCCAGGGTGCCAAAGATGCAGCCGAAGGCGCCATGATGGCCCAGTCATTCATTGCAGAGCCCAACAATGAGCGTCGCGCCTCTTTTCTGAGCGCCTACAAGCGCAAGTTCAATCAACCCATGGCGGTGCCCATGGCTGCGGCTCAGGGCTACGACGCAACCTATTTGCTCACCTACTCACTCTTTGGCATCCGCGATGGCAACCTGGCCGGCCCACAGCTGAAGGCTGCGCTGGAGAATATTTCCCGTGTGTACTATGGCGTGGTGGCCACTTACGAGCGCCCGTTCAGCGTGAATGACAAGGATGCCATCTCCCAAAACATGCTGGTCATGGGCAAGGTTGCCAACGGTATGGTTACTTTTGCCCGCCCCGAGGACGCCAAGCGCAACGCAGTCGTCAAACGCAAAAATTGAGCGGCTTTCCGTCAAAGCCCGGGAGCGCGGGTTTTCAGCACGATGCGGGTGAACAACCGGTCATAGGCGGGATTGGGTGGAAATTTTCCACCCAGCGGGTCCATGTTTAGCTTGAACGCCGCGTCGATTTCACGCCAGTCCAACGCAGTTAACCGCTTTTCGGCTTCTGGCAGGATTACAGTTTCCTCCAGGCGCATGTGCTCCAGATAGAAGTCCAGGTAGCGAAGGGCGGTATCTACAAAAGCCTGCATCCGCGAATCGCCCAGCAACTCCCAGGCGAGCAGCAGGTGTTGCAGTTCGCGCACTGACTTTTCACCCTGCTGGTGGTCGCGATCCAGGCGCGATATCAGCTCCTGCAATTCAGGCGCTACGCGCACTACACGGGGGAATAGCAGCTCCGACTCTTTGGTATGGTGCAGCCGTTCAGGGAACTCGTCTATATAAAACAGCATGGCCCGCAAGACATCAAAGAACTGCTGCGGGCTGTCACATGGGCCTGCAACAACCTGCGCCCGCATGGAACGCAACATGGCACCCAGCGAGGCATGCTCATCTCTGATGACTTGCAAACTGGCGTGTTTCATGGCGGTCTCCGATATAGTAGTTTTTGCACTTCGACCCGCGTGCCCTAACGATAACTTTAACCCAGACAATTTCCGTGACCAGGATCAAGGATCGCGCAGGCACTGCGTGAAACAGTTGACGTCGGGCGAGCCATGTGCGCTAGGGCACATCGCCCGTGCGGTGAATCTGCTACGCTTTGACACGATCTGATTTTTTAGAAAGGTGCACACATGTCCGAAACTACCAACTCCAATCTGACCTCGCAAGAGAAGCTGGTCACCGATATCAAGGCGGTGATTGCCGATGCCGAGGAAATACTGCTGGCCACCGCCGACCAGACTGGCGAAAAAATCGCCAGTCTGCGCGCGCGCATCAAGGAGCGCGTGCTGGACGCCCGCATCCGTCTGGACGCTGCAGAAGAAGTGCTGATCGAAAAGACCCGTGCTGCAGCGCGTGCCACAGACGACTATGTGCACGAGAACCCATGGCAAGCCGTCGGTATTGGTGCTGGCATCGGCTTCCTGCTCGGCTTGGTACTGGGCCGTCGCTAAGTTGCGGGATGTACGGTTGTGAGCCAACCCCTGGGTGAATCGGGCGCCTGGGGCGCTGCCAAAGCCAAAGCCGTAACGCTACTGGCCATAGGGCAGACGCGCCTGGAGTTGCTGGGCAACGAACTGGAGGCCGGACGCCAGAGCGCCATGCGCCAGCTCATGCACGCTCTGGCCATGATGTTCTGCATCGGGCTGGGTGTCGTCTTGACCATTGTTGGCCTGACGCTGCATTTCTGGGAACAGCGCCTGGTGGTGCTGGGTTTGTCGGGTGGTTTGATCTGGGCCTTCGCGCTGTACTTCTATCTCAGCCTGCGACAGGGTGCGAAGGAAACAGAGCCCCTTTTCAATGCCAGCCTGGCTGAACTGCAGGAAGACCTGCGCCAACTCAAAGCGGCCACACGCCATGGACGCGCGCCAGATTGAGCTTTACGTGCAGCGCGGGCGACTGCGTGAGCGCATCAGCATCCAGCGCGGGCAAATGGCCCGGGAAATGGCTCCACTCAGTACCGCTCTGCAAGCGGTAGATCGCACGCGTGCGCAAGTGAGCCATGCGCAAACCTGGCTGGTCTCACACCCCGCCATCGTGACGGCAGCGGTGGTAGCAATTCTGGTGTGGCGGCCACGCGCGGTAATCAACGTTGCTCGCTGGGGCTATTCCGCCTGGCGAAGCTGGGCGCGCCTGAAGCAGTGGTTTGGGCTTGCCGGATAATTCGCCCATGGCCTCCCCCGAATTTGATCCCGACAAGACGGTGTCCTACCAGTCCCGCATGAAACGGGCACCGAAGTGGTTTTCGTCTTTTCTGGCCAGCAACAGCCGGGAAAAAAACCGCATGCGCCAGGAGTTGGGAAAGATCAAGGGCGCCATTCCCCTTCTGATGAAGCCACGCAATGGCAGCAAGTGGACCGCGCAGGACCGCCAGGAGCTTCAGCAGATGCTGCGTGCAGCGTCTGCGGTATACCCCTACCTCATCATCTGGGCGCTGCCCGGATCCATTGTGATTTTGCCGTTCCTCGCGTGGCATTTGGACGCCCGACGCAAAGACCGCGAGCGCAAGGCTGCAGCAGGGCCTGGGGTATAAACACTGCCTTGCGCCAACGGAGCATTGTCTGACTGAGATCCAGTTAGGACACGCCGCGTCTGCTGCGCCCTCTCTCGACCTGAAAGATTCGTTCCATGAAATCGTTTGCCGCATGGCTTCTCGCATGCATGCTCAGTGCCCCATCCTTTGCCGATGACACCACTTTGCCCATCCGCCTGCCCTCCGGAGTCACACCCACAGCCTATGCACTGCAGCTCACGGTAGATCCCAATCAAACCCACCACAGCGGTACGGTCTCCATTTCGGTCGACATCACCCAGCCTGGCACGGTGATACGGCTCAATGCGGCTGAAATCGATGTGTCATCTGCCATGCTCAAGGTCGCAGGCAAGACCATCGCTGCCCGGGCGCGCGTGCGCAATTCCGATCTGATGGATCTGGAGTTTGAAACGCCCTTTCCTGCTGGAAAAGGTGAACTCACCATCGCCTTCAAGGGCCGCCTGGAGGACAAGGACAGTCAGGGACTCTTTCGTCAAAAGGAAGGTGGCGACTGGTATGCCTTTACCCAGTTTGAAAACATCAGCGCACGCCGCGCATTTCCTGGCTTTGACGAACCGGGCTGGAAAGTACCATGGACCCTGTCGTTGACCATTCCGCAAGGCATGACCGCGGTAGCCAACACCCCGATGGCGCGCGAAGTGGCGCTTGAACATGGGCAAAAACGGGTTGAATTTCAAACGTCCAAACCCATGCCCAGTTACCTGCTGGCGTTTGGCGTGGGGCCCTTTGATATTCTCGATGGCGGCAAGGCGGGCAGCACGCCGGTGCGCTTCGTCACACCACGGGGCCGCGCCAAAGAAGCTACGTTTGCGGCCAGCATGACGCCGACCATCCTGGCCCGTCTGGAAGACTACTTTGGCACCCCGTATCCGTTCGAGAAACTCGATGTGATGGCGCTACCCATGACGCTGGGTTTCTCTGCCATGGAGAACCCGGGTCTTGTTACGTTTTCCTCGCTCAGCATGTTGGCCAAGCCAGGCGAAGAATCTGCCGCCTTCAAACGCAGCTTTGTCAGTATCCAAGCGCACGAGCTGGCCCACATGTGGTTTGGCAACCTGGTCACCATGGCCTGGTGGGATGACCTGTGGCTCAACGAGTCCTTCGCCTCCTGGATGGCCGAAAAAATCACCAACCAGATGCCTGCCGAGTTCCATGGCGAAAGCGACACGCAGAGCGCACGCGCGTGGGCCATGCAAACAGACCGTCTGCTGTCCACCTCGCAAATCTACCAGCCCGTTACGTCCAGCCTTTCCCAAA
>DAOQRI010000040.1:0-11289 GCA_035355475.1 Rhodoferax sp.
TGCTGGCGCAGCATGACGTGTTGCTGGACCTGCATTCCAATCATGGCAAAGGGCTCACCCTGGGCGCGAAAGGAATGCAGGTCCAGCAACACGTCATGCTGCGCCAGCAGCGGGCACAGCACATTGGCAATGCGGTCTTCGTTGTCCTGGGGCTGGTCGCAGGGCTGCAGGTTGCGGTTCAGGTTACGGTCACCGTTGCGCTCGCCTTTGCTGTAGGCCAGCGGGTTGGTAACGGGCAGTAGGGTAAGACTGCCGCGAATGATGGTGAGCTCGCCGCTGTCAAGTTCTGCCAGTACTTTTTCGATGCCGCGGGTGCCACTGGTTTCACTGCCATGCACGGCGCCTGTCACGATGAGCCGCGGGCCTGGCTGAAGTGACGAAAACCGGTGAATGCGCAGGTTGGCGGTGGAGTAATGCATTGTGGTGTGTGCGGCAACAATCGAAAAATCATTGTAGTCATGCACTCTGGAATGGCGCCTATCGAAGCGCGTTTGCGTTCCATAATCAAAAGATATGATGACGGTAAGTCTCTAGCCTGTTTTGACCCATATTCAGAGGTTATGCGAGGTTGCGCGATTGACATGCCTGGGAGCTTTGCGCACGTAGTAAGCTGAAACGATCTTTGCCCCAACCGGATGCACGCCACCATGAAATTTGGTTTCCCCTTTCTCCAGCGATTTGCGCATACCGGTCTCATGGGCCTGCTCGGGGCGCTATTGTTGGGCGGGTGCGCATCAGGTGTTCGCATCGACACCACGTATACCTCAGAGAATCAGGACAGTCGGGCTCAGTTTCTGGTTTTGCACTACACGGTGGGAAATTTCGAGAGTTCACTTGCCACCTTGACCAAGCCCTCAAACCGTGCCGTGTCCAGCCACTACCTGGTGCGCGACGACCCGGTCGTCACCTACCGTCTGGTGGATGAAAACCGCAGGGCCTGGCATGCCGGACCGAGCTTCTGGGGCGGTTACAGCAATCTGAACGCCAGTTCCATCGGTATTGAAATCGTGAATGCGGGGCCTGTCGTTGGCGCGGACGGCACCACGCGCTATACGCCGTTTTCGCAGGCGCAGATCAATGAAGTGGTTGCACTGTGCAAGGAAATCGTGGCGCGCCACCAGATCAGGCCCGACCGCATCATCGGGCACAGCGACATTGCACCAGGGCGCAAGCAGGACCCTGGCCCGTTGTTTCCCTGGAAGCGCCTGGCGGACGAGGGTCTGATTGCCTGGCCGGATGCGGCCATGGTGGCCGCGAAGCGGCCGCTGTATGAATTCCAGTTGCCCGATGCCAAATGGTTTCAGGGCAAATTATCGGACCACGGCTACAACACCTCGCACAGCGGTGAATGGGACGCCCTGACGCGTGACAGTCTGATCAGCTTTCAGATGAAGTACCGACCCGCCAAATACGATGGCAGGCCGGACGCCGAGATCGCAGCCCTGCTCGATGTGGTTAACGCCCCGCAGGGCATGGTCTTGTCCAAAGCGATGGATTTATCCAAACCCTACACCTCTCGCTGGTAGCTTGCGGCATGGCACTTTCCTATATCTGGTCGGGGTTCTTTCTGGTCGGCTTTGCCGCTGCCCTGGCGCAGTGGCTGTTCATGGGCGATGTGGAAGTTTTCAAGCGCATCATCGATGGCACGTTTACATCCGCCAAAGTAGCGGTCATGGACATCGCTCTGCCGCTGGCCGGGGTCATGACGCTGTGGCTGGGGCTGCTCAATATTGGCGAGAAAGCGGGGGCCATAGAGTTTGTGGCCAAGCTCATTGGTCCATTTTTCTCGCGCATTTTCCCGGAAGTGCCCCGAAACCATCCAGCGTCCGGCCACATGGTGATGAATTTTTCAGCCAATTTTTTGGGTTTGGACAACGCCGCCACACCGTTTGGACTCAAGGCTATGGACAGCCTGCAAAGCCTCAACCCCAACAAGGAAGAAGCCAGCGACGCGCAAATCATGTTTCTGGTTCTTCAGACTTCCGGCCTGACGTTGATACCCTTGTCCATCATTGCACAGCGGGCGATTCTGGGTGCGCAGGACCCGTCCGATGTGTTTCTTCCCATCCTCATTGCAACCTATGTGGCGACGGTGGTTGCGCTGGTCAGCGTTTCCATCAAACAGCGAATCAATTTGTTCGATCGCGTCATCCTGGGGTGGGTGGGCGGCATCACCGCCTTGATTGGTGGCATGGTGTGGTACCTGGTGAACTTTATGACACGCACCGAGATTGAGTTGTTTTCCAAGCTGGCCAGCAACTTGGTGCTGGCGGGCATCATTGCCGCTTTTTTGATTGGTGCCTTGCGCAAAGGTGTCAACGTCTTTGATGCCTTTGTCGAAGGCGCCAAGGGGGGTATTCAAACCTCGTTGACCATCATCCCTTACCTGGTGGGCATGCTGGTGGCTATCAGTGTGCTGCGCAATTCCGGTGTATTGAACTTTGTGGTCAGCGGATTTACCTGGGTGTTTTCGCACGTGGGATTGAATACCGACTTCACACCTGCCTTGCCTACCGCGCTGATGAAACCAGTGAGCGGCAGTGGTGCCCGCGCCATGATGATTGATGCCATGCAGGCCTATGGTGTGGATTCATTTGTCGGACGGTTGGCCTGCGTGTTGCAGGGGGCGACCGACACCACCTTCTATATCATTGCCCTGTATTTTGGCTCGGTCGGCATCAAGCGGGCCCGCTACGCAATCGGTTATGGCCTGTTGGCGGATCTGGCGGGCGTGCTGGCCTCGATCTGGGTGGCGTATTTGTTCTTTCATTGATGGGGTTTCATGCGACTGCGGCACATTGAGGTTTTTCACGCCATCATGCAGGCGGGAACCATCACGGGTGCGGCGCAGATCCTGCATATCTCCCAGCCTGCCGTTACCAAGGTGCTGCAGCATTGTGAACTGCAACTGGGTATTCCCCTGTTCAACCGGGTGCGCGGCAAGCTGTACCCCACGCCCGAAGCGCAACGTCTGCGCATCGAGATCGACAAACTCAACAAGGACCTGGTTTCCATTCGCCGCCTGGCGTCCAATTTGCGCACCGGTGAATTTGAACTGTTGAGATTGGTTTCCACGCCCGCCCTCGGTGTCTCGGTCCTGCCCTCAGCCATTGTCAAATGGGGCAATGCCTACCCCGAGGCGCGCTGCACGCTGGCTACCCACCATACGCGGGAGATCATCAGCGCGCTGTTGCTCAATGAGGCGGATTTGGCCCTGTCATTGCATGATCCGTGTTACCCCGGCATTGTTGCGGAGCCACTGGCCGCAGGGCCGATGATGGCCCTTTGTCCTTTGAACAGCCCCGAAGGGGCAACTGACGGAGCACTGAAGGTGGCGGATATTGCGACTCCTTTGATCGCGATTGCCGAAGGAGACCCCTTGGGCAACCTGGTCACGGGCGCATTTGAAGAGCAGGGCATTCACCCCCAAAGCCGCATCACCGTTCAGACCTACCAACTGGCGCGCTCGCTGGTGGAAGCCGGTGCGGGCATGACGGTGGTGGACCCATTCACCGCTGCATCGGCCGATCGCACGCGGGTCCGTGTGCGCGCACTCGAACCCGCCATACCGGTGCAACTGTATTTGCTGACTTCGACCGGTTCGCCGCCCGCACAGTCGGCGCGGCGCCTCGTGAAATTTCTGGGCGATACAGCGCGTGCGAGTCTGGCTTCGGTGGGGGTTTAGCCCGTGTCCAGCATGATCGCGTGCGAAGACATCCCTGCCAGCGCCGGGTTCATGGCCCTCAGGGACGTGCAGCACATCGACGTCGATTTGCGCTACACCACCAGCAACAATTTTCTAAAGCGGGTGCTGTACCGGGGCATCGATTGCGCGTTTCTGCGCGTGGAAGCGGCGTTGGCGCTGGAGCAGGCTGGCCAATGGCTGACAACCCATGTGCCCGGCACCCGCCTGCGCGTACTGGACGCCCTGCGACCCCAGCGCATCCAGGAACAGCTCTACCGCGAGTTTGAAAACACACCGCAAGCGATGTACTTGGCGCACCCGGAGCGTGGCTCCATCCACTCCTTTGGCATGGCGGTTGACGTAACACTGCTGGATGCCCAAAGTCGCGAGTTGGACATGGGTTCAGCCTTTGACGAAATGACACTGGTATCGCACCCGGACCGCGAAGCCGAGCACCTGGCTGCGGGTATGTTGACGCCCCAGCAGCTGGTCAATCGGGGCTTGCTGCGCGCGGCCATGCGACACGCAGGTTTTCATGGCATTCACTCCGAGTGGTGGCACTTTGACCTGGGCGACCGCGATGTGGTGCGCAGCGAGCTGCCGCGCGTGATGTAACGTTTTCCCGTACTCCATTGCCATGACACTACGACGCCGCCAATTTTTTCAATCGCTTTCCATGGGTGCTGCCGTTATTGGAAGCGGCGCAACTGATGCTGCGCAGGTTGCCAGTTCGGCAGCGTCCAACTGGCCGACTTTGCTAGCCCCGCGTTTGCACCCGGGCGACACGTTGGGCCTGGTCAGTCCGGCCAATGCCACTTTCGAGCGCGAGCCCCTGCAAATAGCCGTCGAGGCGCTGCAGGCTCTGGGTTTCAAAGTCAAGTTGGGCGCTCATGTACGCGCCCGCTACGGTCACTTTGGGGGAACCGACACCCAGCGGGCGAGCGACATCAACACGTTTTTTGCTGACGACAGAGTCGCCGGTTTGATTGCCGTGACCGGTGGCTCGGGCTGCAACCGCATCATCGACAAGCTGGACTATGGCCTTATCCGTGCTAAGCCGAAGTTTTTTGGTGGTTTCTCGGACCTGACGGCGCTGGTCAATGGCATACAGCGCCAGACCGGCCTGGTCACTTTCCACTGCCCGGTTGCCGAATCGGAGTGGAATCATTTCAGCGTGTCCCACTTCAAGGACATGGTGATGCAGGCACAGACTCCGCTGCTTCGCAACCCCACCGGCGAACGTGGTGACAACCTGGTGCAGACGCAGGACCGGATTTCTACCCTGCGAAGCGGCAAGGCGCGTGGCCGGCTGGTGGGCGGGAACCTGTCGGTGCTGGCCTCACTGGCGGGATCGGCTTACATGCCCGACTTCCGCGGGAGCCTGCTGTTTCTGGAGGACATCAACGAATACATCTACCGCGTGGACCGCTTGTTGTCCACCTTGCGGCTGTGTGGCGCACTCGGGCAGGTGGCTGGCCTGGTGTTGGGCAAGTTCACCAAATGCGAGCCGGGCGACGGACGCTTTGGCACGCTGACGCTGGATGAAGTGTTTGACGACTATTTCCTGCCTCTCAATGTTCCGGTTTATCGGGGTGCCATGATCGGACACATCAAACGCAAATTTACCCTTCCGGTTGGGCTGGAAGTGGAGATGGATGCCGATGCCGGGACTTTGCAACTTTTGCGCCCCGCCGTACTCTGACCGCCATGCACCACACGTTCAAATGTCTAACGGCTAGCACACTGCTGCTGTCCATGTTTGCATTTCCCTGCATCGCGCAAGACAAAGGCAGCCTCAACCCGCAGCCTCTTGCGCCCTTGAGCAGCCCGGCGGATGCAAATACGCCGGCTAAAGCGCTGTTCGGGCGCGCCACCACGGCAGCGCCGCTGGAACCCGAACCCTTTGGCTTCTATTCGAAAGGCTGTCTCGCAGGCGCTCAGGCCCTGTCGCCTGACGGGCCGCAGTGGCAGGCGATGCGACCCTCGCGCAAGCGCAATTGGGGGCATCCTGAACTCATTCGCTTTGTGGAGCGCTTCGCCCCCGCCGCCGCGCAGGCCAGTGGCTGGCCAGGCATTCTGGTGGGAGACATGGCACAGCCACGCGGTGGCCCCATGCTGACCGGCCATGCCTCGCACCAATTGGGGCTGGATGTCGACATCTGGCTTAAACCGATGCCCGTGCATCGCATGACGCGCGCCGAGCGTGAGGAGGTTTCTTCCATCACGGTCGTTCGGCCCGACCGTCTGGATGTGGAACCAACCGCCTGGACACCCGGCCACCAGGCCGTGCTGCGCAAGGCGGCGATGGATGCGCAGGTGCAACGCATTTTTGTGAATGCCGCAATCAAGCGTGCCCTGTGCCGCAGTTCCAAAGGCGAGCCGTGGCTGCGCAAGATTCGGCCTGAGCATGGGCACGACTACCACTTTCATGTGCGCCTGTTCTGCCCGCCGGGTGCTGCCAAATGCACCGTGCAGGATCCAACGCCTGAAGGCGATGGCTGCGACGATTCCTTGGACTGGTGGTTTACCGAAGAGGCATTGCACCCCAAGCCCTCGGGTCTGCCACCCAAACCGTTGACCCTGGAGAAGCTACCAGCCGAATGCCGCAGGGTTCTACAAGCCGGTTAGAGGTTTTTCCCCGATCAAGGCTCGGCAACCGGTTGGTTAGTCAGACGCGACTGCACGGCCCTCAGCAGCCACCCCGAAGTGACATAGGCTGAAAGATGTTTTCCTGGGCAAAGTGTTTGAGCGCTGAAGTCCCGGTGGGTTGCGATGTCCTGCAAATCAAGATGGTGGTTCCGCACGAGCACGGCCATCAAGTCCACCGTGGCGAGTAGTTGCGCCCGACTGGGCTGCACCTCTTCAAGGTTGCCCAGCAGCATAATCAGTGCGTGTCCATTGGGGTTGTACTCGGTGTTGGTGTCGCCAGGTACTGCAAGGTCCCGTGCGGCATAGATTTGACCTTCAGGCGACACAACGAAATGGTATGGAATGTCCGACCAGCGCTTGGTAAGCCGTGACCATTGCTGCAGCCGCTGCAGGTACCCCGCAACATCTCCGCCGTTGATCCAGGTTTCTCCTTGATGGTGCAAAGTAATGCGCTGGATGGATTGCGGCTGAATAGGCGAGTGTGATGGCGAACCATCCCACGATTCAACCGAAACGATATGCACCAGAGCAAAAGCGCCGTCGACTCCGGCGGCAGGGTCACTCGCCTGGGCGGTACTGACCACACCAAAGAGCCCTAAAGCAAGAAGTAGAGTTGAACAGAGACAGATTTTGTGTTTCAAGGTTCTGGCGTCAACTGGGTCAATCCCGTTGGCCCGCAACCCATTCAATGAGGCTGTCAAGAACCGGCTTGCCCCGGGATGGTGCCTGGTCGTGGTTCAAAATGGCAACGACGACCCAAGTCCGTTCCTGTTGATCGAGCACATAACCAGCCAGGGCAACCACGTTGCGCAAAGTGCCGGTTTTCAAGCGCGCACGCCCTTCCACGATTGGGCCTTGCAATCGCCGCGTCAGGGTGCCATCAACACCGGCCACGGGTAGGCTGGTCAATAATTCCGGCGCATATGGCCCCTGGTAGGCGACAGTGAGTACGCTGGCCAACTGCCGCGCCGTAATGCGCTCGCTGCGCGACAAACCAGAGCCGTTGTCCATCACCAATCCGTCTGCATGGATTGCCTTGGCGGAAAACCACTCCTGCACAGTGCGCCGGGCTGCATCCAGTGTGGGCTCTCCAACAGTTGCCGCCTTGGCGCCCAGGCGCAGGAAGGTCAGTCGCGTCAAGGGGTTGTCGGATCGCTTCATCATGCCGCGCGCCACTTCGGCAAAAGGGCGACCCATGTGGCTGGCCAGAACGACCGCACTGCTTGGCGTCGGTCCCTCTGCGTCGGCGCCATGGATCTGGCCGCCGAGTTGGGACCAGATCAGACGGACCGCTGCCGCAGTTGCCCACTGGCGGTCAACCAGATTGAGATCCAGCTGCCGCGCGCAATTGCGCGGGAACTGGCCCCGTAAACGCACCACGGGTGTTCCCTGGTCGATCTCAATGATCGGCAATTGCCAGGTATCTTCCCACTTCGCACAGACGTTGTTGTTGAGTGCCATGGCGCTGGTGTCCAGCCGGAGGCCGGGCAGCACCGGACTGGTGCGCACCGTGAGGTTTGAGTCATCAGACTGCAGCACAAACCCCAGCAGGCTGGTGTTGAGGTTCAGCGCATCCGGAATCACGTTGTACTGGAATTCGGGCGCTTCATCAAACGGCGCAACTTCCACGTCCAGGCGTGGCGGGTTGAACAGAGTGCGGTCTGTCACCAGTCCGCCTTGGATGTGTGTCACGCCTTGCTCGCGCAACTGGCGCAGCATGCCCCACAGTGCCCCCCAGTCCAGATCGGTGTCAGCACCGCCGCGCAAGTAGAGGGGGCCTTGAATGACGCCGTCTATTGGCTTGGTGGCGGCCAATAGGTCGGTCCGGCCCCGCGCGTTGGTGCCCAGGCGCTCCAGCGCAACGATGGTGGTGACCAGCTTCATGGTCGAGCCAGGCTGCCGGGGCTCATCGGCATTGAGTCGCAAGCCGCTTGCGCGGTCCGATAGCGGATAGGCGACCACCCCCAGAACAGAGTCTGGCATGTCGGCCCTTTGCAGGGCAGCCTCCACCGACGGAGGAAGTGCGTTGACGTTCTTTACCACCGCGCAACCTGTCAACATCAAAAATACAATTGCGGTCAGCCACGCAAGACCGCGCAATGGATGGTTTTTTCGGTGCAAGATGGATGGCATGTTTGCATTTTCACCATTTCCTGAAGCAAGGTCGGGTGGTGGTGGAATGAATCCTGCTACAAAAGAGTTTTGATGTATTCCCACAAGTTATGCTGTCCAAGCAAGCATTTATTGCAGTAAAGCGACATTCCGGGGCTTTACCTATGGTTTACAACTGGCTTCTGCATCAATATGTAACAAATGCTTCATCCAGATTCTGATGCGCCGGGGCTCGCCCTGGCTCCTGTTTTTTCCTGACTTACAACCATCTACCCATAACCAAAGGAGTTCCACCTTGAACATGAAGAAATTGACCCGCAGCCTCGCCCTGCTGGGATTGAGCACCCACCTGGTGGGCATGGCGCAAACCCCCCCCACCACCCAGTCGCTGGGCCGTGTGGAAATCACGGGTTCGAGCATCAAGCGGATACAGTCCGAGGGCGCGTTGCCAATTGAGATCCTGACATCGGATGACTTGGTCAAGCGCGGCATTGGCTCGGTCGAGCAAATGTTGAATCAGTTGTCCGGCAATGCCTCCGGTGCTGACAACGCGGTGTCCAACAACAACATTTTTGGTGGCGACACGGATCGATTGACCGGTGGGTCTGCCAGTGCAAACCTGCGTGGCTTCGGGCCTGGCAGTACGCTGGTGCTGCTCAATGGCCGGCGCGTCAGTACCCACGGTATGAGCGGTGGAAGTGTTGACCTCAACACGATTCCTTTTGCTGCGATTCAGCGGGTTGAAATTCTGAAGGACGGCGCATCGGCCATTTACGGAACTGACGCCATTGGCGGGGTGATCAACTTCATCCTGAAGAAAGACTTTGAAGGCGTATCCATTGGGCTCGATGGCTCCAGGCCCTTCCAGTCTGCTGCCGGCTCCACCCGCAAGCTGTCGCTGACAGCGGGCAAAGGCACGCTGGAGAAAGACGGTTTCAATGTGATGGCCAGTCTGTCGGTCGGCAAGGATGACATTCTGCGTGGGTCGGACCGGGATTGGTCCAACGGCTTCAATCCGGCAATGGGCTTGTCGCCCAATTCCAGCAGTTCACCCTTTGCCAACATCATTACCTCAACAGGAACGGCCATGGGAACGGCGGGTTCCCGTGTGGGTGCCACCGACGCCACCAAGTACACCCGTATCAACCTGTTGAGCATGCAGAACCAGTGCGATGCGGTGACCGAAGGCGTGCAGTTCCAACCCGCGTTGTGGACATCGCCAACCGCATCCGCCGCGACCCGTGCTGCCAATATTGCCAGCGGTCGTTACCTTTGCAACACCGACTACGGCAGCCAGTACATGCTGGCAACGCCCAAAGAGGCCAGCAATCTGGTCATGCGCGGCAGCATGAAGCTGGCTGCCAACCACACCGCCTCGGTCGAGCTCACGGGTTCGCGCACGGGTGTGCGTTCCGAACTCACACCAGCCCAGTTCAGCACCAGTTCTTCCACCAACGCGGCCATCGGCAACAACTACTATCCGGTCAATGGTCCGCACTACCTGAACCTGAAGAACTACGGGGTATTGGATTTTGATCCGACCAAGCCCATCGCTTACCGTTTCCGGATGCAGGACTGGGGTAACCGCGTCATTGACAATATTTCCAGCAATAGTCGTTTGTTGGTGGCGTTCGATGGGGTGGTTGGGAAATATGATTACAAGCTGGGTTTGTCCACCGCGCAGGCTGAGGCCTACTCCGATTTGTATGACGGCTACGCCTATTCCAGCAAACTCAACGCTGCTTTGAAAACGGGCATCATCAATCCATGGGTGATGCCTGGTCAGACCCAGACGCCTGAAGCCATGGCGCTCATCGAGTCCACCAAAGCACGCGGCCGCGTGATGGGTGGCAAGACTGCCTTGACCCAGTTGGATGGTTCGCTGTCGGGTGAGTGGATGAATTTGCCAGCCGGTCCCGTGGGCTTTGCTGTTGGATTTGACCTGCGCAAGGAGACCTATGAATTTGCCAACACCACAGCGAGCACCACAGCGGCCATTACCTGCGTCAGCAGTCTGCTGACCACGGTGGCGTCTGATGTGCTGCTGTGCCCAGGCAACTCGGGCGTGCCACAGGTTACCCGCAACATCCAGGCCGTGTATGGTGAATTGGCAGTGCCGGTCACCAAGTCCCTGGAAATGCAACTGGCCCTGCGTACCGACAAGTACGAAGGCTTTGGTACCACCACCAACCCCAAGATCGCATTCCGCTACCAGCCCCTGCCGACTTTCCTGATGCGCGGCTCGGTCAACTCCGGCTTCAAGGCACCTACCTTCCAGCAGCAGCAAGTCAATAACGCACCGCAGTTGGACGTTACCAAGTGGGCTGACCCTGTGCGATGCCCGGTTGACCCAACGCAGTGCGACATTCAGGTGAACTATACCAACAGTGGCAATCCGGATCTGAAGCCAGAGAAGTCCAAGCAGGGCACACTGGGATTCGTCTGGGCACCAGACAGTGCTGTGACCCTGTATGCCGACTACTGGCGCGTGGACCTGACGGACCGTATCCGCACCCTCACCATTGGTGATCTGCGCAACAACTATGGCTTGTTTACCGACCGCTTTGTACGCGACGCCAGTGGCAACGTCTCTGTTGTTCGCGCGGGTTGGGTGAATGCGGCAGGCAGTTCCACCAAGGGTGTGGATTGGGGTGCAACCGGTTCCTTCAACGCCATGGGCAGCAAGTGGGTAGCCGCTATCAATGGAACGCACATGCTCAGCCACATGGAGTCTCCGCTGGAGAATCTGCCTATGGCCGAATACGTGGGAACCTTTGGCACGCGCACGCTGTATCTGCGCAACAAGTTCACCACCAGCCTGACATGGACAGAAGGCCCCTGGA